>CAIMXN010000124.1 GCA_903845455.1 uncultured beta proteobacterium
TAAGTAAAAAGGGGTTTACCAAATCCTAAGGCGAAGCGAAGTACCCGAACGCCGCACAGACGAGCAGCTAAAAAATGACCAAACTCATGAAAACTTACTAAGACGCCAAGCGTCAATAAAAAGGCTACAAGGGTAATGAGGATTTGCACTAGATCAACCCCACTAGCGATTGATCTTGCGAATAATATTGCTTGCAACTTGCCGAGCCTGACTATCCACTGCCAAAATGAGCTCAAGCGAACTTGCCGGAACAGATGCAATTTGATTCAGCGTTTTTTCTACCACTTCGGGAATTCGTAAATAAGGCAAGCCAGCATCCAGAAATGCTGCCACGGCAATTTCATTGGCGGCATTTAAGACCGCGGGAGCGGTACCCCCTATTTTTGCCGCTCCAAAAGCTAGGGCTAGGCAAGGAAAACGTATTAGGTCTGGCTCTGAGAAACTGAGTGCCGCCAACTGCGCCAAATTTAGGGGCTCAACCCCTGCATTAATCCGTTCTGGCCAAGCCAGGCCATATGCAATCGGCGTTCTCATATCCGGTTGCCCCATTTGAGCAATCACAGATCCATCTCGGTAGCGCACCATCGAGTGCACCACACTTTGTGGATGAATGAGAACCTTAATTTTTTCAAGTGGCAAACCAAATAACCAAAATGCCTCAATGACCTCCAGGCCTTTATTCATCATGGTTGCTGAATCAACAGAAATTTTTCGACCCATCACCCAATTTGGGTGAGCACAAGCTTGATCAGGTGTGATGGATGACAGCTCGCTAATGGGGGTATTTCTAAATGGGCCACCTGAGGCAGTTAACCAAAGCTCTTCAACACCTAGATAGTCATATGGTGCTTTAGTAAATTGCTGAGGGAGGCACTGAAAAATCGCATTATGTTCGCTATCAATCGGGAGCAGTTCTCCGCCACCCAATTGCATTGCCTGCATGAATAAATTACCGGACATGACCAGCGCTTCTTTGTTTGCTAGTAATACCCTCTTACCAGCTTTGGCTGCCGCTAAGGCAGGCACTAAACCAGCAGCGCCCACAATCGCAGCCATGACCGTGTCACAATCCGATTGCGTCACTGCAGTAATCAGGGCTTCCGGGCCATACAATACTTGAGTAGAGAGTTTTTTTTCTTGTAGGATTTTGCTTAAGCGCGATGCTCCATCAGCATCAGCAACTACCGCAATTACTGGCTTAAATTCCACACATTGTTCTGCTAGGCGATCAATTTGTTTACCCGCAGTCAGTGCAAGAACTTTAAAACGCTCCGGATGTACACGAATCACATCCAAGGTATTTACACCAATAGATCCTGTAGAACCTAGAATTGCAACACGCCTTAATGTCATTAGACCAATCCCGCAAGCAAGGCAGCAATTGGCATCACCGGTATTAATGCATCCACGCGATCTAAAACACCACCATGACCAGGCAGTAAATGACTGCTATCTTTTACACCCGCTACTCGTTTTAATTGGGACTCGAATAAATCACCGAAGACACTAAAGGCAGTTAAGACCGTCACCATTAAGAGCATTGGCAGCCAACCATAACGACTTGCCCAAGCGCCAAATAATGTGACATCCAAAGGCAGATAGAAGACACACGCTACTGCGTATGCGTAGCAAAGTAAAAGGCCACCTAAGGCACCCTCAATAGACTTACCAGGGCTAATTTGTGCTGCTAAGCGATGCTTACCGAAGGCTTTGCCAAAAAAGTAAGCGCCAATATCAGCAATCCACACCAACACCAGTGTCGACAAAAGAAAGGTTAAACCAAGTTCCCGCAAAAAGATCAAGGCAAACCAAGTGGCTGGGAGCAAAATTAATCCCAAAATAGAGTAGAAATAACGCCACTTATCCAGTGAGAGATTTAAGCCTCTGGCAAGTATAAAGGGCGCATTAAAGAACCAAAATATCACGGCCATAACCAACAAAGCAAATTGCCATACAGGATTATTTAAGGCCAATAGACCTAAGATAATCAACAAACAAAATGCGGGGTAAATAATGGCACCCCGACGCGACCCAGGAGCAATCAGTCGACTCCACTCCCAAGCGGCAAGCAAAACCGTCAATAGAAAAAAAGCACTGAGGTAAATTCCTGGCAGCAAAAATAAAATAGGTAATAGCACTGCCAGCAAAATCACAGCAGTAATGATCCGGGTTTTTAGCATTGAGTTACCAGGCGTTGGCTCAAACTGCATCACTCATTGCTAGCGAAGCAAGTTGAGCACTTGTGCGACCAAAGCGACGTTCGCGTTGACCAAACCATTTAAAAGCTTTATGTAACTGTGCTTCATCAAAATCGGGCCACAACACATCCGTGAAATAAAGTTCGGTATACGCCAGTTGCCACAACAAGAAGTTGCTAACGCGCTGCTCTCCGCCAGTACGAATAAATAAATCAGGCTCTGGTGCATAAGCCATCGATAAATACGGCTGCAATAACTCTTCAGTCACCTGCTCAGAAATTAAGCCTGGGTTAGCATCCAAGCAACGGCGCATCGCCTGCAAAATATCCCAGCGACCGCCGTAATTAGCGGCGATCGTGAAGGTCAAACTCTTACAGCCCGCAGTCTTCTCTTCAGAAAACCGTACCATATCTTGAATCGCAGAATCAAAGCGACTTAAATCACCAATCAAACGGAGAGAAATATCGTTCTCAGCAAGTCGAGAGACTTCACCTTTAAGAGATTTGAGAAATAGTTTCATTAAGAAACCCACCTCTTCTGGTGGGCGACGCCAATTCTCAGAACTAAAAGCAAATACTGTTAAGTACTCAACACCAATACGACGACACTCTTCAACAATTTTTTTGACAGCACCTAAACCTTCAGAGTGGCCGGCAACCCTTGGCATTAAGCGCTTACTAGCCCAGCGGCCATTACCATCCATAATGATTGCCACATGTCGAGGAATAGCACTAACCTCAGGAACAACCAAGGTAGAGCTAGTATGCAGAGTCATAAGAACAGGGTCAGAATTCAATCAATCAGGCACTAAACCGTCATGATCTCTTTTTCTTTTTCAGAAACAATCTTGTCAACGTCGATTACAGCCTTATCGGTCATCTTCTGAATATCATCGGTAGCACGACGCTCTTCATCTTCAGAGATTTCTTTGTCTTTCGTTAAACGCTTAAGGTGCTCATTGGCATCGCGGCGTAAGTTGCGCACAGCAATCTTTGTTTCTTCGCCTTCGTTTTTAACCACTTTGCTTAGATCACGACGACGCTCTTCCGTTAAGGCTGGCATTGGTACGCGGATCACAGTACCCTGGGACGCTGGGTTTAAACCTAAATCAGAATCACGAATCGCTTTTTCAATAGCCGCAACCATGGTCTTTTCAAATGGCTGAACATTAATCGTTCTTGCATCAGCCAAACCTAGGTTAGCTACCTGACTTAAGGGCGTTGGATTACCGTAGTAATCCACCTGGATATGTTCCAAAATTCCGGGGTTTGCACGGCCAGAGCGAATCTTGGCTAAGTTACTCTTTAACGCATCAAGAGACTTTTGCATCTTTTGATCGGTAGTGGATTTAATTTCTGCTGCAGACATCAAGCCTCCTATTAAACGTGTACTAATGTGCCTTCAGATTCACCTTGAACCACACGCATGAGTGCACCTGGTTTAAGAATTGAAAATACTTTGATTGGCAACTTACGATCACGACACAATGCAAAAGCAGTTGCGTCCATGACTTGTAAGTTTTTAATAATCGCCTCATCAAAGGTAATGGTCTTATACAAAGTTGCGCTTGGATCCTTTACTGGATCAGCGCTATAGATTCCATCAACCTTGGTCGCTTTAAGCATAATCTCAACACCCATCTCAGCACCACGCAAGGCGGCTGCAGTATCGGTAGTAAAGAATGGGTTACCAGTACCCGCTGCAAAAATAACTACTTTACCTTCGCTCATAGCACGAATGGCGCGTGGGCGAATGTATGGCTCAACTACTTGATCCATACGCAAAGCAGATTGAACGCGCGCCTCAACGCCTTTTTGACGGAGTGCATCTTGTAAAGCTAAAGAATTCATCATGGTTGCTAACATCCCCATGTAATCGGCAGTTGCACGATCCATACCCGCCGCTCCACCTGCTACACCACGGAAAATATTGCCACCGCCAATAACAATGGCCAACTCAACGCCACTATTGACCACCTGCGCTATTTCAGCAACCATGACATCAATCGTGATTGGATTAATGCCAAAAGCATCATCCCCCATCAGGGCTTCACCAGAGAGCTTGAGGAGGACACGTTTGTAAGCTGGCATAGGTTTTTTGTTTTCCGTAATTTGCCAAGTAATTTGACTACTTAGCTTATTGATCTTTAAGTACTTTTTAATATCTTCGACAAATTATAAAGGTCTTAAGCCAGATGAAACAAAAGGGCATAGAAACTGAGGTTTCTATGCCCTTTTGAGCATTACAGGCGCTGGGCTTACCCCAGCTAAATCCTTTAAGCAGTTGCTTTAGCAGCCGCTACCTGAGCAGCCACTTCAGCTGCAAAGTCGTCTTGACGCTTCTCAATGCCCTCACCTACAACAAACATGGTGAAACCCTTGATTGTCGTATTGACAGCCTTGAGCATTTGCTCAACAGTTTGCTTATCGTTTTTAACGAAAGTTTGATTCAATAAAGAAACCTCTTTGAGGTACTTCTGAACTGATCCTTCAACCATTTTGGCAACAATCTCAGCTGGCTTGCCAGATTCAGCAGCCTTTTGAACTGCAATATTACGTTCGATAGCAATGGATTCAGCAGGAACATCAGCCATCGATATAGCCACAGGCTTCATCGCGGCAATATGCATTGCTACATCTTTGGCAGCAGTCTCATCACCTTCAAATTCAACCATGACACCAATTCGGGTACCGTGCAAGTAAGAAACCAACTTGTTGCTACCAGCAAAACGCTTGAAGCGACGCGGCATGATGTTTTCACCAATCTTACCAATCAAGGCAGTGCGTACTGTATCTACTGTAGAGCCGTTCATAGGCAATGCCAGCAATGCAGTAACGTCAGCTGGATTCTTTTCAGAAACCAACTTCACGCACTCATTGACGAATGCTAAAAAATCATCATTTTTCGAAACGAAATCCGTTTCGCAGTTCACTTCAATCACGGCACCAGAAGTACCATGAATGAAAGATGCAACAATACCTTCAGCAGTAACGCGGGATGCTGCTTTACCAGCTTTGCTGCCAAGCTTCACACGCAGAATTTCTTCTGCTTTAGCCATATCACCATCAGCCTCAGTCAAAGCTTTTTTGCACTCCATCATCGGAGCATCAGTTTTGGCGCGTAACTCGCCAACCATTGCAGCGCTAATAGCGGCCATTATTCTGCTTTCCCTTCTTCAACAAACTCTTCTTCGCCTTCTTTAACGGCTGTCAAGATTTCTTGAACTGAGTTAGCTTTACCTTCGAGGATTGCATCAGCAATACCGCGAGTGTAGAGAAGGACGGCCTTGCTGGAGTCATCGTTACCAGGAATGATGTAATCAATACCTTCTGGTGAGTGGTTGGTATCAACCACAGCGATCACTGGAATACCGAGCTTGTTCGCTTCAGTGATAGCAATCTTGTGATAGCCGACGTCCACTACAAAAATGGCATCAGGAACGCCATTCAAATCCTGAATACCGCCAAGTGCTTTTTGCAATTTGTCGAGATCACGGTCGTTTGTCAAAGCTTCTTTCTTAGAAAGCTTTTCCCAGTCGCCAGCTTCTTTAGCAACTGCCATGTCTTTTAAGCGCTTGAGTGAGCCCTTAACCGTTTTAAAGTTGGTGAGCGTACCGCCCAACCAACGACTGTCGATGTAAGGCATGCCAGCACGCGCAGCTTCTTCAGCGATGATTTCGCGTGATTGGCGTTTTGTACCAACAAATAAGATCGTGCCACGGTTAGCAGCAACTTGTTTTGCAAATTTCAGGGCGTCCTGAAACATTGGCAATGTTTTTTCCAAGTTGATGATGTGGATTTTGTTACGATGGCCAAAAATATAAGGGGCCATTCTTGGGGACCAGAAACGGGTTTGGTGACCAAAATGGCAACCGGCTTCCAGCATTTGACGCATAGTTACTGACATAACTTCTCCTAAGGGTTGTGTTCTAAAGTTGGGTCCTAGCTGCACTAAA
>CAIMXN010000125.1 GCA_903845455.1 uncultured beta proteobacterium
GATTTCTGATGCCTATACCCTGTTTTTTTGTTTATTCGAAATCTCAGGCGAGGCACTGACTAACTATTGATCTGCAGGATGAGTTTTCTTGGGTGAGAATTTAGTATAAAGCACTTAAAATTCCTAGCAATAGCTCTCAATATTTAAAATAAATTTAATGAGCCATTGCAGATGTCTCTGGTAAAAGATTCAGGTTTCCTTGAGCCTCTAATCTAGCAAGCTCCCTAAAGTCAATTTTAGGCTTAGTCTGTTTCATTAAATTCGCTCCAGTCAATCATGCGAACATTGCGCCCAATTCTTTTTAAATCCCGAACAGCTACATGCTTATTTGCCATCCGAATAGGCATCTCTTCGGGCTTGGTAGTTTCCAGCAAGAGAGAGTCGATCTCTTTTAGTATGGGTAGACTCAATGACGCCAAAAGGAGTTTGAAAAATTCCAGACTTCCCCGTAGTCATCAGTAAGTTGAACTTTATCGAGTCCAAAAGAGATTTACAAATCGATATAAATAACATGTAGAACTGTAGGGTTTCCATTGCTAAAAATACTGATACAGCGAGTAGTGACATTAACCTTCTTTTCGTCGTGAAAAATTTGCATCTTAGTAAAATATTGACTCTACTCACCCTGTTTAAAAATAAGTTAAGAAAAAAAATGAATCTAACTTGCTACCCACAATCTTTAAATATGGAGTTTTAATTGGCCAATCAAAATTTAGATAATTTAGTCAAAATTGGTCAACTTGAATCTGATCCTTTTGAAGAAATTGAAGCGATGCGGATACTTAACCTTGCCCATAATCGCCTTCTAGACTCAGAGATCACGGGGTTATCAATAGGGGGTCGATTTATGTGTACCTACAATGCTGCATATGGTGCGGCACTTGCTGCCCTGCGTTGGCATGGGTTTCGATGTGAAAATGAGCTTATGGCATTCCATTGTCTTGGCGATACGCTAGCGTGGCCTGAAAACAAATGGCGGGTGTTTGATTCGGCTCATCAAAAGAGAAACTTAGTTGAATATGAGGGTTATCTTGCAATAGAAGAGTCGACTATCGAAGAGCTAAGAGACTTAACGGCGACTTTAATTAAGGATGTTGAGAAACTAGTAAAACTACATGAAAAACTGTTTCCTCACTTAAGTGGGGCTGGTGAAAAAATGAGTAAGCAAAAAGATACGTACTCCCCCGTCCCCCATACTCGCGGTGATGATGAAAAGCTATTTGCCAATCCAGAGTTTAAAAAGGCATGGGATGAACTGGAAGATCAGTATGCCACCCTCTCAAAATGAGGTACATCCACAAAGCCCTTAAAGTTGCCACCCCATTTATTTTTAGGGCTGAGGCTTTCCCAGTATTCACCAACGTTGCGAATCAACTCCCTATCCCAAATAAGCTTTCCTTTCCAAAAGAAATTTAAATCAATAGCGCAACGAGTGAGGTGCTTGCTGTTCATAGTCTTCGATCTACCAGTCTTGAAGTAGATTTCTTGCTGTTCTGCGGAACGCCAAAGTTCCCCGCCAGTCAGAACCCAGCCCTCATTCGTTGCAAATTGAATCAGATTACAAACATCTAGTAAAAATGCAGCTTGCTCTCCAACTAGGCTATTTCTTGTTGAGCTCATTAAACCCCCTCTTTATGTCGAGAGGCGCTCATGCGAATTTCAAAAATCTTTTCCACCGACCTACCCCCAAAATAAGCCAGCATGACTAATTGCCCCCACTCTCCTAAAAGTTGTACGTATGCTTCATTAATATCAATTCCCAT
Organism: uncultured beta proteobacterium; assembly: GCA_903845455.1. Lineage (GTDB taxonomy): Bacteria > Pseudomonadota > Gammaproteobacteria > Burkholderiales > Burkholderiaceae > Polynucleobacter. The sequence continues at coordinate 1,764 of CAIMXN010000125.1, forward strand.
AGCTGATAACAATGCAAATAGTAGGTAGGCCGTGAGAATATAGACTAGTGTTCCAGGGCGGATGTTCTTTGATAACCTGGAATCACTCACCATGTCTGATTGCCAGCGCTTAGTAGCATTGTCTTGTGAGGCTCGATGCATCTCAGCTAAAAGCTTGGATTCCTCAATCTCGAGTTCTTTTTGTTTAAGCGTGTATTGCAAGAGAAGTTGCTCTTGCTCAATCTCTAGTTGCTTGAGTTTAATGAGATCTTCCTGGTTGGGATTATCTGGAATGCGAACCCCAGTTTTTTTCTCAATAAACTCTTTGCCTTTTGCCTGAACAGCCCCTGCTAACAGGCTCAGGCCATTTACAGCCAAAGTTTGTACTAGTGATGTAAATATAGGGAGCATAAAATTATTTTTTGAATAACAGTAAATGGTTTAAAAAATTACAGTGTTTAACTGGATTAATCTTTTTTGATGTGCAGACTAAGGTGAGTGATGTGAAGGGGCGCAATATACCATCGTCATTAAGTTTGATGAAAAAGGTGTAGTGCGAGATTTTGCGTACAACACATCCAAATTCTAAAAGGTAACTTCAATGAAAAAAGTCATTAGTTGCCTTACTGTTATTGCCATGTTGGGGGGATGTGCAGGTCAAATTCCTCCCGAAGCATTGCAGTTTCAGCCAGACAATCTCGCCAATCGGCAGATGCAATCGCGGAAGTACGACATTAAGACTGAAAAAGACTTACTCAGCGCCTCTTCTAATGTTTTGCAAGATATGGGATTTAACTTAGATGAATCAAATGTTCCACTTGGCGTGATTGTTGCCTCCAAAAGCAGAGATGCCACGGATGGAGGACAGGTTGCTGGCGCCATTGTATTAGGCGTCTTGTTTGGTGCGGCTGCAGTGAATTACGATAAAACCCAAAAAATTAGGGCATCGTTAGTCACTAAACCCGCGGCAATAAAAGATCCCATTCATGTCTCCGTTGCCACTAAATCTGGCAAGCAAATCAAGTTTGATCAGCCTGTCGAGATATCTGATGGCTTCATCGTGCGGGTCACTTTCCAAAGATTAGTTTGGAACCAGAGGGGAATCATGACCAAGATTGAAGGTGTCAACGACCCAGAGATATATCAAGAATTCTACGAGAAGCTATCTAAATCAATTTTCCTGCAGGCTCAAAATGTTGAATAAGCGCACTACCTTCCGTTTCTCATTGCTTTCCCTGGCCATCATGACAAGCCTCTTAACCGGGTGTCAGACGATGAAAGAGCGTGTACTAGACTCTTCTGCGGATGGTCAGACATCAGTAGAGTTACGCGCAATTCAGTCTCGATCATTCGATACGGCAGACAAACAAAAAACCATGAGATCAGTAATTGCCACCCTACAAGACTTAGGCTTTGTAGTTGATAAGGCAGATCTCGACTTGGGAAGTGTCTCGGCCACCAAGCTAAGTGGTTACGCCCTTCGCATGACGGTATCCGTCCGCCCTGGAGCATCAGGTAAAAATATGATTGTGCGTGCTAACGCCCAATACAACATTACCCCCGTCACAGACCCAAAGCCATACCAAGACTTCTTTGTATCTTTACAAAAATCAATGTTCTTACAAGCCAATAATGTAGATTGATTATTCACAACTCCGCTTCAAGCCGCCTTCGGGTGGTTTTTTTATTTCTACCCTCTTGAAATATCGAAACTATTCCACATGCCAGATTAGATAATATCCTTGCCTAGAGTTGCAATATGCACTTATGAGTTGCTAATCAAACTCAAAAAGGCGCTTAGGTAGAAGTTTCAGGGCACAATGAGTCTACTGACTACTTACAGAAATACACTCATGTCCCAAGCCATTATTTTTGATGTTGAAGCAACCGATAAAAACGACGCTGTCATCATTGAAGCTGCCTCACTAGATCTTGTGTCCCTCGCACCATTTGAGGTGAATAATCCTTGGGTACAGCGCTATAACCCTGGTAAACCGATTAGTCTTGGTGCTCTTGCTGTCCATCACATCATGGATGAGGAACTTGTTAGCTGCCCTCCTAGCACCTCTTTTAAGTTACCTGCCGGCACTAAATATCTGATTGGTCACAACATTGATTTCGATTGGGTTGCGATTGGTAGCCCTGAAGTAAAGCGTATTTGTACGCTTGCTTTGGCTCGCAGTCTTTGGCCTGATCTTGATAGCCACACTCAAAGCGCTCTGCTCTATTACTTCGAGCGAGATACTGCCAGAGATCAATTACGTAATGCGCACAGTGCATTGGCTGATGTGTGGATTTGTTCCAAGATTGTTGGCAAGATTATTGAGAAACTGCATCCCGCTTCTTTGGATGCTTTTTGGGAAATGTCTGAGAAAGCCAGAATTCCGACCATCATGCCCTTTGGTAAACACAAGGGTGAGGCCATTAGTTCAGTGCCATCTGATTACAAGCAATGGATGTTGCGCCAAGACAATGTTTCACCGTACTTGCGCAAAGCTCTAGAAGCCAAATAAAAAGCCTTTACTAGGGAATAAGGAATCCGTGATTTCCTTATTCCCCCTCTAGGCTCGTTGCTGCTTTTTCTGCTTCTTACCGATAGCGGCGATTAAGTGCTGCCTGCTTTTGCTGGTAGCTATCGCGCTTAGTGCTTTTCAATACTGCGAAGTAAGACAACACCATGATGGCTGCCAGTGATAGACCGTTAAAGTTATTGAGTAGTTCCATTTGCTTCTCCTTTTTTGCTCGTCTGTTTTTGTTACTGTTATTTCAATCTTTGCTGCTATGTTTTAAGAATAGGTTCTTTGAAGCTCACTAAATGAGCTAGTAAAAATGAGTGCTCGTTTTGTTGTTTTTTTCTTGTTTTTCAGTTTTTTCTTTTTGTGTTTTGATCTTTTTCCTAGCGCACTACTGGTAATTCATTCCACTGGGTGGTGTAGTTCGGTGACTTATTGCCTGATCTCATTTGCCAGGCTTGCTTGGTTCCTGCTGCACCCGAACGAATGACTGCATTGCCAAAGCGACTGTTAATCGAATCTAGGGCTTTCATGAGATCAGCGGATTTGCCTCTGGTCTCTACGTCATCAAACAGCGATTGCTGCACGGTGGGTTTGTCAGACAAAAGATTGAGGACGATGCCGGCCTTCTTGTATCTAAATCCACCTTGATAGATTTGCTTAAGGCCATCAATTGCTGCGTCGGTAAGTTTGAGGGTGTTATCGGTTGGATTCTCTAATGCGATCGTGATACTTTGTGCGTATTGAGGTTCGTTCTGTTTATGGGGATTGGTTTCAATAAAGATGCTGATCGCGCCCGTAACGGAGTTTTGGGTTCTGAGTTTTTCTGCAGCTCTAGCGGCATGCGTAGCAACCGACTCTGCTAGCTCTTCTAGGCTGGTAACTAACTTACCAAAGCTACGTGAGGCAATGATTTGCTGTTTAGCTGGCGCTACTTCTTCTAGTTTTAAGCAAGAGACCCCGCGCAACTCATAACAAAGTCTTTCCATCACAACACCAAATTGTTGGCGCATGGTTTGTGGTGAGACTTGTAAGAGATCAAAGACAGTATTGATTTGCAGTAGCTTGAGTTTTTTAGCCAGTTGTCTACCAATACCCCATACCTCGCCTGCTGGTATCTCGCTCATCCATTGATAGAGCTCTTCCTTGGGCATGCTCTCGACATCACACACGCCTGCAAACTGTGGATGCTTCTTAGCGAGGTGGTTAGCAAACTTGGCCAAGGTCTTACTAGAACCAATGCCGACACAAACCGGTAAACCGGTGGTGTCTTTAACATCTTGTTTAATGATGTGACCAAGGTGCGTTGCATCTGGGTGGGCTTTGAGTACAGATTCAATTTTGAGAAAGCTCTCATCAATGCTGTACACCTCAAGATTAGGCGTAAATCTTCTGAGCACTTGTACGACGCGATCACTCATATCGCCATACAGTGTGTAGTTTGATGAATAGGCCACGATGCCATGCTCTTTAGCGAGGTCTTTCATCTTGAACCAAGGTGTTGCCATCTTCACACCAAGAGCTTTGACCTCGGCACTTCTGGCGACAGCGCAACCATCATTGTTTGATAGCACGACTACCGGTACACCTTCGAGCTTGGGGGCAAATACCCGCTCGCAAGAAACATAGAAGTTGTTCACATCGACCAATGCGAATAGTTCCTTAGCTTGATTAGATTCATTAGCTGGGTTCATTTTTTTCCCCTGCTACTGGCATTGCTGTATTTGCGCACCACCCCAACGACCACACCCCAGATTTGGAGTTCACTACCCTCATCAAAGGTAATGGGTTCAAAGCTGGGATTTTCTGGCTGGAGTTCAATACGACCGCGTAATTGGTAGAGGCGCTTGATGGTGTACTCACTATCCACAACGGCCACTACGATGTCTTTATGTTTTGGTTTGAGGGCTTTATCCACGACTACCTTGTCGCCATCACAGATGCCCGCGCCCATCATGGAGTCGCCCTGCACGGTGAACATAAAGGTGGCTGGTTTGTTCTGAACCAGATAGCGGTTCAAATCAAGACCCTGTTCAGCGTAATCTGCCGCTGGGCTGGGAAATCCAGCCGAAATCCGGTGGCTCAGTAGTTTGAGCTCAAAGTCGTCAAAATGGACTGCCAAGGCTTGTGGGGCTTGGCTTAAGGTATTGCCTGCGGTAGATGACTGAAGTTCCATAAGTGCCAATATACTGTATGTTTATACAGTATGCAAACAAAATGGCTTTTAGGTGCTTAAAACGCCTTAAGACACCTTAATACGCTTATTTTGAGCTACAATGTAGCTCATTAAGGAGAGGTTTATGACTGCAAACGCGGTAGTTCGCGCCAGAATTAATGGCGATATCAAAGAAGAGGCCAGCGCCATACTGGCCGCGATGGGCCTAACGCCGTCTGATGCCTTTCGAATTCTGATGACGCGAATTGCCAGAGAAAAGACCCTCCCTTTTGCGCCACTCAGTCCAAACGCAGAAACTATTACTGCTATGAAAGAAGCTAGAAAAGGAAAGCTCAAATCCTTTAGCTCTGTTAACGACTTGATGGCTGACCTGAATGCGGGCGACTGAATACACTAAGCAATTTAGGCTGGTTCGACTGGGGTCCCATAGCCAATTAAGCCTTTAAATATGGGGTAAACGACCTCCCTTATGGGTGTGCGATGGGGGCATAATTCATTCAGTAACTCATAAAAACAGCAGGAGACAAATGAAGACGTTCAAGATAGCGTCAATTCCAGGTGATGGAATTGGTAAAGAAGTAATTCCCGAATGCGAAAAAGTTCTTAATGCCTTAAGCAAGAAACATCCAGAAATTGCTTTTGAGTTTGAGCACTTTGATTGGGGTGGTGACTACTACCGCAAACACGGCATGATGATGCCTGAGGATGGTCTTGAGCCTTTGCGTTCTAAAGATGCTATTTTGTTTGGCTCTGCTGGTGATCCCAAGATTCCAGATCACATTACGCTCTGGGGTCTGCGCCTCAAAATCTGTCAAGGCTTTGATCAGTACGCCAATGTACGCCCTACCCGCATCCTGCCTGGTATTCAAACGCCGCTACGCAATTGCACACCCGAGCAACTCGACTGGGTGATCGTACGCGAGAACTCTGAAGGTGAATACTCGGGTTTAGGTGGCAGAGCCCACCAAGGCCATCCGATTGAAGTCGCTTCTGATATGAGCATTCTGACGCGCGTCGGGGTTGAACGTGTCCAGCGTTATGCCTTTAAGTTAGCGCAGTCACGTCCTCGCAAACATCTCACGGTGATTACTAAATCCAATGCCCAGCGTCATGCGATGGTGATGTGGGATGAAATCGCCGTCCAGATTGCTAAAGAGTTTCCAGATGTTACTTGGGATAAAGAGCTGGTCGATGCTGCAACAGCGCGCATGGTTAATCGCCCTGAGTCTTTAGACACCATCGTGGCTACTAATCTCCATGCTGACGTACTCAGTGATTTAGCCGCTGCTTTAGCGGGTAGTTTAGGTATTGCCCCAACCGGCAATATTGATCCAGAGCGTCGTTACCCTTCTATGTTTGAACCCATTCATGGTTCTGCTTTTGACATTATGGGCAAAGGCCTTGCTAACCCCATTGGTACTTTCTGGTCCGCTGTCATGATGCTCGACTTCTTAGGTGAAAAAGCCATAGCAGCCAAACTCATGAGTGCGATTGAAAAGGTGACAGCCAATCCGAAGTTACACACCCGTGATTTAGGAGGCAGCGCCATGATGAGTGATGTCACCAATGCGGTCATCGAGGAGATTTCTAAATGAAACTGTTAAAACAAATGAATGTTGCTTCTGGTTTTTTTATTGCCTTGCTCGCATCATTTGGATTACTGTCAGGAGCGAGCGCGCAACCGCTACCAGATAAAACCATTCAGTACATCATTCCCTTTCCTGCCGCCGGTGAATCTGACTTGGTAGCGCGCTACCAATCCGACTTATCTGTCAGAAAGTATAAGCAGCAAATGATGGTACTTAATCGTGCTGGTGCTGGTGGCGCTCTCGTTTGGAGCGCTCTCAATACCTACCCGGCTGATGGCACGAACGTAGTAGGCGTCAATATTCCGCACATCATCTTGCAGCCACTACAAGAAGGTATTCAGTACAAGACTGAGGATATCAATGCGATCTACTACTATCACTTCACACCAGATGCCTTAATGGTCTCTGCTGATAGCCCCTATAAAACCTACCAAGAGTTTGTGGCGGCAGCTAAAAAAGATCCGGGCAAGATGACCTTAGCTGGCTCTTCGCAATACTCCGCTAACCACATGGCGGTCGAGCGTTTGAATAAATTGGCTGGCGTCAAAATTACTTATGTTCCTTTTAAAGGTACAGGCGATTTAATTACCGCTTTAATTGGGATGCACGTTGATGGCGCAATGGGATATCTGCCGCTGGCCATTCAGCAAAAAACCAAAGTGCGCACTTTAGCCATTGCTACCGAGAAACGCAATCCTGCACTACCAGACGTTCCTACCTTCAAAGAGTTGGGTCTAAATTGGGTGGATGGCGCTTACCGTGGTGTTGCCGTACCTAAAGCGACTCCATTGATTCTTCAGCAAAAGCTCTCGGACTACTTTGGTGTGCTCAACTCAGATCCTGAGACCAGGAAGAAGCTAGAAGACTCTGGATTTATTTTGGTTGATATTCCATTGGCAAAGATTCCGGCTTTTATGAAAGAGAAAACGCCTCAAGCAATGGATGATGCTAAAAATGCAGGGATGATTAAATAAGGTTTAATCGTTTTGTGCTTGCTTTTGTTTTAACTTTGCTTTTAGTTTTTTAGTGGCTTCAAATAGATACACCGCCTAAGGGCAGTGTATCTATTAGCAAAAGGCAAACGCTAAGATTGCCGGGTCATCCAAAAATGCATTAGATAGATAGAGACTGGCCCGAAAGGCCCAGGGCTGTACTATCTCAGCAATTGTGTTTAGATACTCCATGCAGGTAGTTTACTAAAATACTGGGTTAGCTTCCCAAGAAATCAGTCTTGCCAACTTCAACACCATTACTACGCAAGATGTTGTAAGCAGTCGTGACATGGAAATAGAAGTTCGGAATGATCCAAGTCAGGAGGTATTGCGCACCTACAAACTCAAAGTTCCACTCTTTAATCGAGAACTTAATCTCTTTCGCTTCAGTGCCATCTAATTGTTCAGGCTTGATGCTGTCAATAAACGCAATGGTTTTAGCAATGCGCTCTTGTAGTTCGGCAAAGGTAGTTTCATTGTCTTCAAACTTCGGTGGCTCAATGCTTGCTATGCGACCTAAGCCATTCTTCACCTGATCGCAAGCAATGAATACTTGTCTAGTAAGTGGGAGCATGTCTGGGAATAAACGATCTCCTGTCAATACAGTACCTTCAATTTTCTTGGCGCTAGCGTATTCTTCGCCTTTCTTCAAGATTGCAGAAAGATTGACGAGCATCTTCTTGAGTTGTGGAACAGATGCTTGGTACATTGAAATTGCCATGGGTGCTTGCTACTTTCTAGTGGGTGTTGATGTCTTGATTGATTCGTTGGTTGGTTGACTTATTTTTTTGAGGGATGCTTACACATCGCTCATGAAATCACCGCCACCGCTACTGTCGTCCCAAGAGCTGGAACCGCCGTCATCCCAAGAGCTTGCATCGTTCACACCAAAGTTCGCTGCATCGGGTGCTGGTCCGCCTACTTGATTCATGCCGTTATTGGCGTTACCTGGATTAGCTTGATTGCTACCGCCCATTAAATGACTGGCTAATGCTTGACCAGCAAACATACCGGCACCCAGTGCTGCGCCAGTCGCTAAGCTGCCCATTAAGCCGCCGCCCATGCCAGATGCTGGTGCGCCTGGATAACCAGGAGGATAACCACCAGGGCCACCGGGCATACCTGGCGCGCCTGGCGTACCTGGATAGCCAGCTGTTGGTGCGTTGTAAACCTGAACTGGCTGTGGACGCTTTCTCATAAAGAACACAGTGCCTGCTACTAAGATCGCAATCAGAATCCAGAAAACTGGGCTGCTAAAGATAGAACCAGCGCCAGCGTTAGCTGAGCTATTGGCAGCTGGTGCAGTACCTGCACGCAATTGCGTTTGTAATCTTTGAACTGATTCAGGTTGAGCAAAAGGCAATCCTGGTGCTAAGTTTTCTGCTTGAACAAAAGCATTTCTGGCAGCATCTAACTTACCTTCTTTGAGATAAAGCTCAGAAGCGATGTAATGCGCTTTGGCGCTATTAGGATGGTTTTGCAATACCTCTTTCATCATGGCATCGGCTTTACCCAATTGCCCGGACTGAATGGCTTGAGATACCTCAGGTAAGGTAGGTTCGGCTAAGGCTAAACCGCTACACAGCAATAGGCTGGTAGCAAATACACTGATAAAAAGATTAGAGAAACGTTGCATCTTCATCATGGCTCCTTTAAGCGTGATCACTGATTATCCCTAGTTTGGGGATTTTTGCTTCTAGCCCAATATATGGGGGCTAAGTAGGGTTATTCAAGGGCTTAGGATGCTTAAATGGCTTGGCCGATTTGCTCAATCTTTCCACCAGATGAAATCAAATAAGCCCGGTTTTCTTTATCAGGACGGATACGTTTGAGCTCTTTTTGGTAGTTTTGTAGTTGTTTGAGGTATTTGCCATACATCTCGCTATCTTGCTTTGGAATGCTCAGCTTGTAATCGATGATGGCTAAGTGGTCATCAAGCTCCACTAGGCGATCAAGACGAAAGCTCTTACCTTCTTCGCTAGCGATATCTAGCTCATTCCAAGCCTGCAACCATTCGCCTGGGCTGAGGTACAACTGTAGCTCTGGGGTATTGAGTACGGTTTGGATATGGGTAAGGAGTTTTTTAGCTCCTGCTTGATCTACGCCAAGCCAATGCATCACTTCTTGTTCGCTTGGCATAGCGGGAGACTGAGTTGGGTTACTCGATTGGGGCACTAAAAACTCCAGCAGTTTATGAAAGTGCACACCCTCTTCTAGGATTTCAGGGTCGGGGGCTTTTTCTGCTTCAGCCTGAATCCCTTTTACTGTGGCACCGCTTTCAATATCTTGCAGTTGTTGCTGGTGACTGAGTTTTGCCTCTTCCCAAGAAATCTGAAAATCTTCAATGCTAAAGTTCTCTAGAGTTTGAATATTTTTTTGTGGGACATTTTTTTCTGTAGCCTCATCACTGGGTATTGCCGCGATCGGTTCTAAAGTAGGCAGCTGCCCAAACAAGGCTCTTGCATACCAAGACTTTTGATCTAGACCGGTTGGGTTATTGGTGCTGGACTCTTTGGCTACGCCACTAATCCACAGGCCCTGTTTAGCACGCGTCATCGCGACATAAAGTAAGTTCCAGTTTTCATTTTGGCTAATGAGTTCTTCATCTTCCCGAATTTGGCTACGGGGCGAAGTTAAGCTGGCCTTGGTATACATCGATAAGTGTGATGGACTGCTATCACTAGGTGACCACTCTAGAAGCACGCCAGAATGATCAGAATTACCCACCGTATGGTTGGCATCCAAAATAATCACAAAGGGTGACTCTAGTCCTTTAGCCCCATGAATGGTCATCAAGCGCACACGCTTATGCTGATCCTCTTCTGACATCTCACTTTCTTCATCCACTTCAGCTAACTCTGTCTCGGCTTCTAGCTCTACATCACCTTCATCAGGGGTTTCGTCATCATCACCCCGACGCATGGCGTTGATCTCATCAATAAAGCGACTCAAACTTGGGTAACGTCCACCATCTTGATTCAGAGACAGCTCTAAGAAGGCATCTAAATTGGCAATCACCTGTGCACGCGCCAAAGGCTGGGCACTAATTGCATATTCAAAACGCAAATTACTTTCTTGATAGATCTGATCGAGCAGGTCATGCACTGGCAAGCGTTCACCTAAGACACGCCAATGCTCTAAGAAGCGTGCCACCTTCTGCACTGCTGCATCCGAGCTATCTTGCAAGACATCCCACCAAGATCGATATTGATTGCTCGCCTTAGTAATACTCAAGCTTTGCATTTGTTGATCAGTAAAACCAAAGATCGGACTTCTTAATACTTGCGCTAAAGGTAAATCATGACGTGGTGAGAGCAATACTGTCAGCAAGGCAATCAGATCATCGATCTCTAAGGTGTTTAATAAGCCTCCCAACCGAGAGCTGTCATAGGCAAGCTCTGCTTCACGCAAAGCCCTTTCAAACTGTGGCAAGTATTTGCGGCGCTTCACCAGTAATAAGAAATCACTTTCTCTAGCGGCGCGCCAAATCTTTTGGCCATCTTCTTCATCAATCACTTGGCGGGTTGCCATCACTTCATGAATGAGCTTGCTAATCTCTTGGCCTTCAACATAGCGCTGGGTGGCTACCACGGTTTGATTGACATCGGTAATCGGCGCATCAAAAGCATTGCCAATGCGCGGTGCTAACTCTTCTTTCACATAAGGCACTAACGGTAAAAGCGCAGCTTCACCCTCTTTTGCATACAGTTCGTTTGGCAAGCCTGCTTCCAAGGGTTTCCACAAGGTGTCCTGCTCATTGAATTTGTAAGTAGGCGGCAACTGTGAAGGGGCGAAGGTAGCGTTCACTGCTTTATTAATTTCGGGGGCATTGCGACGCGTGGTATCTTGATCCAGCGCCACTGCCTGCATCTGGTCTTTTAAGAACGCTGTTGCACTAGTAAATAAGCGCGGGTCTGCTCTGCGAAAGCGATAAATCGATTGCTTAGGGTCACCCACAATGAAAACACTGGGTTTACTTTCGTCTTGGCCATAACCTTCAAGCCAGGAGCGCAAAATTTGCCACTGCAATGGATTGGTATCCTGAAACTCATCAATCAAGATATGTTTATATTTAGCATCTAGGCGTGCTTGTAAATAGGCTGCATTGGCGGAGTCGGCCATTAACTGACTGACACCAATTTCTAAATCATCAAAATCGCGCACCCGCATTGCTTCTTTAGTGGCAGCAGCATGATCCATCATGCGCTCACTCATTGCAAACCACGCTTGATTTAATGCATAAACTTCTTTTTCAGCTTGGCAATCTAAGTACTCAACAAATACCCCGGCCCAAGCTTGCTTATAAGCAATGTGATCTGACTCAAGATGGCTTAAGCCTTCGTTCTTGAGATAGGTCTTCACAGCGCCAAGGGCTTTGTTGTTATTAGAGCGAGATTGACCATCGCCATTTAAAAATACCAGTTGAAGATTGGAGGCCACTTCCAGAACATCACCGCTACGCTGCAGGCACTCTAAAGCGGATGCGAGGCGTGGTGAGAAATCACTCTCTTGTGAGCTGCTATGAGCAAAGCAACGCACGAGAAATTCAAAATCAGCTCTGGCATTGGGTGCATTCCACATCCTTAGTAGCGGATTGTCGATATTAAGTCTAGGTAAAAATTGCTTGAGGTGTTCGATGGGGGTAATGCCTTTGGCCTTGCAAGCCTGCGCAAAGAAAGTCCAAGCACCGCGTTGTTTCATTAGGCCGTAGTTACCCATCAAGAACTTTTGCGTATTACTCGCGCCCAATTGATTTAAGAGAACGTCATAGTGCGCCTTCAGATCGGCAGGAAGATCGCCCCACCAGTCATCCAAACACTCCTCTAGCAATCGTTTGCCATCTTCACGCAAACTAAAACCAGGCTGCACCTCTGCTGAAATCGGTGCAGCGTTGAGTAATCTACCAAACCAACCATGGAAGGTATCAATCACAATCGACTGCGGGCTAGCGAGCACCTTGTTATATAAAGCCTTGGCTTGTGGCAATAATGCTCTTGCTTCGCTCTTGTCTAGACCTCGCTCATCCAATTCATGGAGAAGCGCGTCATCACTCATGGTTGAAAATTGCTCTAGCAAACCATACAGTCGATCGCGCATCTCTTGTGCGGCTTTGCGAGTAAAGGTCAACGCCAGAATTTCTTGTGGTTTTGCTCCAGCAAGCAAGAGCCGAATCATGCGGGCAACCAATAGCCAAGTCTTACCGCTACCAGCACAAGCAGAAACAATCACTGATCTGCGGGGATCACAAGCGATGGCGTTATCAAATTTCTTTTTCACCACATCCCCTTTCTGCAAATACCTCTTGCCTCACAGTATTTGCATACGCCATCTGGCGCAAATGCCGTCATCTCTTTTCTGGACCAGAGGTTTTGCATGTCCCCAATCAACTGTTCAGAAAAAGCTGGCATTAAATCTGGGACATTTTCTACTTCGAATGATCTGGCCAGTTTCTTATCTCGCTTGATATCCACTTTTAGTGAAACCCACTGCGCTTGCTTGACTTCGCGACCCTGAAGATGCGCGCTTGCTGGATCTTCATTCGCCGCACGGGCATAAATCAGTAACTGCGGATCATCTAAAAGATGCTCGGCCCGTTTTTTAATCTTGGTCATTGACTGATTCTTGTAATCAATCACTTCTGCTGCTTGCGCACTATCAACATTAATATCAAAACGATCAGCGCGCCCTGCAATCCGCATGACTCTATCTACCCCATCGGCATCGACAAAGTGCAGATCAAATCCAACCTGATGTTCTGCACTGTGATAATGCCAGCCCTCAGCTTCTCTTTGCAGTTGCCATTCCACAAAGCTGGGGATTTGTTTTTGCCAGTCTCGTAAAGTACCTAGTACTCGGCCATCGCCTTCAATCAGACGTTTGAACTCTTTTTCGGAAGTTGCGAATAACTGCTCTTCCATCCACTGACGGCGAACTGGAGAGTTATCTTTGATTTTTGAATCAGCTTTTTGTTCTTCAGTTTTGAGTGCCTGATAAAAATTACGCAGTAGAGCATGTAAAGACTGGCCTGCTAAAGAAGCATCAAAACCATCTTCAAACTCTTTGGCTTCACGCAGTCCTAATAAGCTACGGACATAGTATTTATAAGGGCAGTCTCTTAAAGCTTTATAAGCACTAGGGCTCATGGATAGCGGTAAAGGCAAATCAGGATCTAAAGTAGTTACCGCTCTCTGAAGCGGTCTAGACTTACCACCATGTAACTCTGGCTGAGAAACCACTGCCTTCCATGTTGGCAATTGCGTTTGTAGGCGCTGTATCCAGGCTGATGGTCTGAGTGGCTCTCCACTCTTACTCTTACTTTGCCAAAGCAGATCGACATTCGCACAAGACACTAATAGTTGCGAGAAATCCCGCGCTTGCTGAACGTATTGCGCAGTAATCGTCGATGCTTTGAGCAAACGGTTAAGCGCATCTGAGAAAAACAAAGGCGGTTCTGAGAATGCTGGTAATTGCTGCTCATCACAACCTACGACCACTACCGCATCAAATGTTCTCAGGCGTGTAGAGCTTAGTGGCAGGATGCTTAAAGTAGCTTGCGCTTCTTTACCAGCCTCTTCATATGAAGCTTCTTCCATCACGGTCTTAATCAGACTAATCCATTCAGGCAGACGCATGGCAACCCGCTGGTAATCGCTAGAACTTAAATCAAAAGTATGAATCACTTCTAATAATTGCTTGCCTGCAGAATCTTTTTCTAAGGCTTTAGCAATGCCGGTGTCTAGTAAGTTCTGCTGCAAGAGCGCGTAGGCATTGGAGCAATTGAGATTCATCTCTTGCCAAGCGTAGTGGCGCGCTCTCACAAATTGCAGCAGTTTTAATAAAGCCTCATTTGGCGCAGCGTCATGATTAACAGCATAGGCGTTAGCGCGCTCGATCGCCATGTAAAAGGTTTCCCAACCAGACTTGGCTTGACTGGCAATCAAGATGTCTTCTAACTGCGCCACCAGCCCAATACAAACCTCTGGAGTCTTTTGGATGCAAGCCGAAATGTCTAAAAATGGATTTTGTAAGAACTCTAATAAGACGCTGGCTGTTGGCCCTTCCTTGGGTGCGCGGATGAGCTCTAACCAACTATTGAGGGCTGCTGCTGCTCTGGTGGTATCTAACTTCCAACCGGTTTCATCACGAATATTTAAGGCGGGCCCTAAACGCGCTAACAAGGCTCGCGCCCTTCTTGCAGCCAAGCGATCTTGCGCTACTAGGGCGATATTCTGCTTGCCAGCAATGAGGTGCGCCTCAATTGATTTAGTGGCCGCCCAGGCTAGCTCTTCAAAACGCCTTGCTGAAATCAAGTTCCAGCCTTGGTAATGCGCTGCTGCAATATTATTTTTGAGTTGCTGTGCTTGTTCTGCATTTAACTCAATCAATGCACCGGCAGCATTTTCTCCTGCGAGCGCTTCAGACCACAAAGCAACAGACCGCCAATCTAATGTGACTTCTACGACGGGAGCATATTGAGCGTAGTCATTTAAATACTTGCCAATCACCTCTTGATCAATCGGCTTGGGGTCAGCAGTCTGTACCCAGATAAAAGGTCTTGAGGTTAGTTGATGGGTTTGTTCCTGCGCCGCACTGAGATGCGCTGCCATCGCAAAGCGTTTGCGAAACACGGCATCGCCCACGCCACTCAAATAACGCCAGAAGGTCAGTAAGACTTCGGATTCTTGATCAACTACTTTGCGTGCAAGCTCTGGATAGGCTTGTGCAATGGTTTTATCCAGTAGCCCTTGTAATTGTTTAGTCCATGCTTCTGAATCAAGTGCGTTAGTTTCAATTAAACGATTTAACTGATCATGCAATTGCGGAATGATGGCTTCAGACAAAATATCGCAAGCATCAATCACCGACTGCGCAAGACCCCACGCGCCCGCATCACTTTCTGCTTTAAACCACGTTTTAAGTTTAGGATGTTTACGCAGATTTACGTAGACTGAGATCCAACGCTCTAAGTCAGATTGTTTCTGCGGAAACTTCCAGGCGCCTGGTGCTGCTTCTAACCAATCATTGAAGCTAATGACTTGCGGCAAGAATGCAGTCTTTGAATTGAGGATGCTTGGGTCTGGTCTATTCTTTTCCAGCGCTGCCCTCACCCCGATAAGTGGGCCTGCAGTACTGAGCACCACTAAGGGGCGTTCGTTGGTTTGCACTGCACAATCCCAAATCCCTTTTGCCAACTGCTCAAGCGCGCTGGCATCAGGCGCAATCGACCATGAGTACGGCTGCTCTTGCTTAGATATAGTGGGGAAAGGCTGAGACATTCAGTGTGGTTTTAGGCTTGATGTTTTAAATTTGGGCAGAAAGTGTGGCTTATTGCTAATATAAGCGTTGTAGCGATATAACTAAATAAGCCTAAATAAGGAATTTTCATGAGTGCCGGCATTAAACATGTAACAGACGCCTCTTTTGAGCAGGACGTCCTCAAATCTGACAAACCTGTATTGCTCGACTTCTGGGCTGAGTGGTGTGGTCCTTGCAAAATGATCGGCCCTATTTTGGAAGATCTCTCTACCGAATACGGTGACAAGATCCAAATCGCGAAGATGAATGTCGATGAGAACCAAGGCGTTCCTGCCCAGTTCAATATTCGTGGCATCCCTACCCTGATTTTGTTCAAGAACGGCACGGTTGCCGCTCAAAAGGTAGGCGCCCTGGCCAAGTCTCAGTTGACGGCTTTTATTGATAGTCATCTTTAAATAATTGCAGATTACAGGCTCACTGGGTGGGCCTGTGGTTTTTGTGGGTGTTTTTGGGTATTTAGCGGTTTCTAGTGCTATCTATCTATCTCCCCCTGAAAAATTTAGTGTAATATGGCCTTAATCAGTATTTCAACGCACTTTCCAGTGCACTCATTTCCCGCAATTTACTCCCCCTTCTTCTTAGCAAACCCCCAAAAATTTGTTTTCTGATCTGGTCTTAAGCAAGACTAGCGATAGCCCAAACCACATTTGACAATATATCTTTACCAACACCTGAGAACCACATGCAATTAACTGAACTCAAAGTCCTCCACGTTTCCGCGCTGCTTGAAATGGCAGCTAGCTTGGAGATTGAAAATACGCAACGGATGCGCAAACAAGAATTGATGTTTGCCATTCTGAAGAAACGCGCTAAAGCCGGTGAAATGGTCTTTGGTGATGGCACCTTAGAAGTGTTGCCAGATGGCTTTGGTTTCTTGCGCTCTCCTGAAGCCTCTTATATGGCTTCTCCAGACGATATCTATATCTCGCCTGCGCAGATCCGCCGCTTTAACCTGCACACCGGTGACAGCGTTGAAGGTGAAGTCCGTACCCCGAAAGATGGTGAGCGTTACTTTGCCTTAGTCAAAGTCGACAAGATCAATGGTTTGGCTCCTGAAGCGCTGAAGAACCGCATCATGTTCGAGAACTTAACGCCACTGCACCCCAATCGCACGATTTTGTTAGAGCGCGATATCAAGGCTGAAGAAAACCTCACAGGCCGCATTATCGACATGATCTCCCCAATCGGCTTTGGCCAACGGGGTTTGATTGTGTCCTCACCGAAGTCTGGTAAGACCGTAATGATGCAGCACATCGCGCATGCGATCGCTGCCAATAATCCTGAAGCCATCTTGATCGTGCTCCTCGTTGACGAGCGTCCTGAAGAAGTGACTGAGATGCAGCGCTCCGTGCGCGGTGAAGTGGTTGCCTCTACTTTTGATGAGCCCGCAGTACGTCACGTTCAAGTAGCTGAAATGGTGATTGAAAAAGCCAAGCGCTTGGTAGAGATGGGCAAAGACGTCGTGATCTTGCTTGACTCCATCACCCGCCTTGCTCGTGCTTACAACACGGTCATTCCTTCATCCGGCAAGGTTTTGTCTGGTGGTGTGGATGCCAACGCATTACAACGTCCTAAACGCTTCTTTGGTGCTGCTCGTAACATCGAAGAAGGCGGCTCACTCACCATCATCGCTACTGCCTTGATTGAAACCGGTAGCCGTATGGATGATTTGATCTACGAAGAGTTCAAAGGTACTGGCAATATGGAAGTGCACCTTGAGCGTCGTTTGGCTGAGCGCCGTGTTTACCCATCGATTAACCTCAACAAGTCCGGCACACGCCGTGAAGAGTTATTGGTGAAAGCTGAAAACCTGCAAAAAATCTGGGTTTTACGCAAGTTGTTGGCCGATATGGACGATATTGAGGCAATGAACTTCATCGTTGATAAGCTCAAATCGACTAAAAATAATGCTGAATTCTTCGACTTAATGCGTAAAGGTGGCTAAAAGGGGCTGCTTTAGCTCTTTTTAGACTACAAAACTGCGCTTTGTTGTTGATTTCATGGCATAATTTCGCTTTTACTGATTTACCAATCTGGGAAAGTATTTAAGCCAATTTGGCTCAAACGGCTACCCGCTCATAGGACTCAAAATGAAACCTGGCATTCACCCCGAATATCGTGAAATCGTCTTTGTAGACGTTTCAAACAACTTCAGCTTCA
>CAIMXN010000126.1 GCA_903845455.1 uncultured beta proteobacterium
CAAACCAATTACCCGGACATCACTGGCGCGTCGATTTAATTGCGCATCAGTCATGTCTCGAGTGTACTGGCGCAGGAATTTTCCTGCTTGCTTGCTATTCGATGCTAGTGCACTTGACGGGTAAAGCTAAATTCACCTTTTTTATCCACATCTACAGGCACAACATCCTGAGGACCAAACTTACCTTCCAAAATCATTTTTGACACTGGATTCTCAATGTACTGCTGAATAGCCCGCTTGAGTGGTCTTGCTCCATAGACTGGGTCAAAACCTACTTCCGCAATCTTATTCAAAGCAGCATCACTGACCTCAAGCTGCATATCTACTTTAGCAAGGCGGTCTGATAAGTTCTTCAGAAGGATCTTCGCGATATTGGCAATATTTGCTTTATCAAGACCGTGAAAGACGACAATCTCATCGATACGGTTTAAGAACTCTGGACGGAAATGATTCTTTAACTCACCAAAGACGGCCTCTTTGATCTCAGATTGTTTCTTACCAGTCATCGACTGAATCAAATGGGAGCCAATATTACTAGTCATCACAATCACCGTATTCTTAAAGTCAACAGTACGACCCTGACCATCGGTTAAGCGCCCATCATCAAGCACTTGTAGTAACACATTGAAAACGTCCGGATGCGCTTTCTCAATCTCATCAAACAAGATCACACTGTATGGATGACGACGCACTTTCTCAGTTAAATAACCACCCTCTTCATAACCAACATAACCTGGCGGTGCACCGATCAAACGAGCAACACTATGCTTTTCCATGAACTCACTCATGTCAATCCGAATTAAGTGCTCTTCACTATCAAACAAGAAGCCAGCTAAAGCTTTGCAGAGCTCTGTTTTACCGACCCCTGTAGGCCCTAAGAATAAGAATGAACCATAAGGACGATTCTCTTCAGCAAGACCAGCACGTGAGCGCCGGATCGCATCCGATACTGCACGGATGGCTTCTTCTTGACCAACTACACGCTGATGGAGTAACTCTTCCATCTTGAGTAATTTATCGCGCTCACCCTGCATCATTTTTGAAACTGGAATACCAGTCGCGCGTGAAACTACTTCAGCAATCTCTTCAGCCCCAACTTGAGTACGTAAGAGTTTGTGTTTAACAACACCGTCTTTATCCCCCTTAGCTTCAGCAGCGGCTGCAGATTTCAGCTTAGCATCAAGTTCAGGCAATTTACCGTATTGCAATTCAGCCACTTTTTCTAACTTACCTTCACGCTGGAGTTTCACAATATCAGCCTTGATCTTTTCGATCTCTTCTTTAATATGGGCTACCCCCAAAACAGCACCCTTTTCAGCTTTCCAGATTTCTTCTAGGTCGGCATACTCGGCACCAAGACGTTTAATCTCATCCTCAATCAGACCAAGGCGCCTCTGCGAAGCTTCATCCTTCTCCTTCTTGACGGCTTCACGCTCAATCTTCAACTGAATCAAACGGCGCTCTAATTTATCCATGACCTCTGGCTTAGAATCTATCTCCATCCGAATACGTGAGCCTGCCTCATCGATTAAATCAATTGCTTTATCTGGCAGGAAACGATCGGTGATGTAGCGATGGGACAACTCCGCAGCTGCCACAATGGCTGGGTCGGTAATTTCAATGCCATGGTGGAGCTCATAACGCTCTTGCAGCCCGCGCAAAATGGCGATCGTTGCCTCCACACTAGGCTCTTCAACCATTACCTTTTGGAAGCGACGCTCTAAAGCAGCATCTTTCTCAATGTACTTACGGTATTCATCTAAAGTCGTCGCACCGATGCAATGCAGTTCACCACGAGCCAAAGCGGGCTTCAGCATATTGCCAGCATCCATCGCGCCATCACCTTTACCGGCACCCACCATCGTATGAATCTCATCGATAAAGATAATGGTGCGACCTTCATCTTTAGCAACATCACTCAAAACCGCTTTAAGGCGCTCTTCAAATTCACCTCGATATTTAGCGCCTGCTAAGAGCAAGGCCATATCTAAGACTAGAACACGCTTGTCCTTCAGGGTCTCGGGCACTTCGCCATTCACGATACGCTGGGCCAAGCCTTCCACAATGGCAGTCTTACCCACGCCTGGCTCACCAATTAACACTGGATTATTTTTACCACGACGTTGCAGGATTTGAATTGTGCGACGAATCTCATCATCACGACCAATGACAGGATCAAGCTTACCCATACGAGCACGCTCAGTTAGATCGATGGTGTATTTTTTTAAGGCTTCACGTTGGCCTTCAGAATCTGCACTATTCACCGAATCCCCTCCTCGCACTAAATTAATAGCCGCCTCTAATGATTTACGATTTAAGCCATTTTCACGTGCTACTTTTCCTAACTCGCCTTTGTCATCAGCCACTACCAGCAAGAACAATTCACCAGCAATGAATTGGTCATTCCGTTTATTGGCTTCTTTTTCACATAAATTGAGCCAATTACTTAAATCACGGCCAACCTGAACTTCACCACTAGTGCCTTGAACTTCAGGTAAGTTGCTAATAATCTTTTCTGTGCCTTTTTCTAAACCTGGAACATTGACTCCAGCTCTCGTTAATAGGCTCTTTGCACCCCCATCAGAATCGCGCAACATCGCCAGCAATAAGTGAGCTGGCTCAATATATTGGTTGTCTTTGGCTAAAGCAAGACTTTGAGCCTCGCTGAGCGCTTCTTGAAATTTGGTGGTTAATTTATCTATTCTCATTTTTTATGCCCCTAATATCTATCTATAGAATATAAGGACATTAATAATAATTTCAAGCGTATAACCCACTTTTAACCCTAATTTTTCTTATTTTGACCTGGCTTGTTTACCTCCTCGAATGTGCTGATGGCAGCTTTTATGCTGGCATCACCAATCGCCTTGAGCATCGGCTAGAAGCCCACAATGCAGGGCAAGGTGCACGTTATACCCGCTCACGAAGACCGGTGACCCTTTTGGCAACGCAAGACCATCCGGACAGATCTGAGGCGTCTAAGGCGGAAGCCAAATTGAAGAAGCTCCCAAGAAATCAAAAACTAGGGTTTTTTAAGCCCTAAGCATCACTGCGTCATATTAATCTTGGTTTCTGATGCTATCTTTCTCCAGCGCGCCATTTCTGAATTAATAAACTCTGCTGCTTGCTTAGATGTGCCGCCTAAGATCACAAAATCATTTTGCTCTAATTTTTCCACAACATCTTGAGCCTTCAGAGCTTGATTGATTGCTTGATTTAACTTCTGAATGATTACAGGGGAAGTTTTAGCAGGAGCAAAGAAACCCTGCCAGATACCATCTTTCATTTGCGGAAAACCAGCCTCGGCAATTGTGGGGGCATCCGGCATATTTGGAATACGTTTATCGCTAGTAACAGCAAGTACTTGTATTTTTCCCAGCTTCACAAATTGACTAACACCAACAGGTGCGCCACAGTAGATTGGAACTTCACCTCCAACCAAAGCAGTGATAGCAGGTGAAATTCCCTTATAAGGAATATGAGGTATATCCAACTTCCATAATCCGTTAAAGATGCGCTCACAAATGACATGAGGTTGAGTTCCTGCGCCAGCAGAGGCAAAAGATAATTTTTCTTTGCTTGCCAATTCTTTTAGCTGAAGCAGAGATTTGACTGGCAAAGCTTGATTCACCACGATCACCATTGGTTGGTTCTCGGCAATGACGATTGGAGAAAAATCTTTTTCTGGATTGTAGCCAGCTGTATCAGGATTGAGGGCTGGGTTAACTACAAATGCAGAAGAAGCTGCCAATATGGTGTATCCATCTGGCGGGGCACTGGCAACAAATTGCGTACCGATTGAAGAGCCAGCGCCAGGCTTATTTTCTACAAATACAGATTGATTTAAAACGGTGCTTAATTTTTGAGCCACCACCCTTGCTGCTGTATCCCCAGCACCACCTGCAGCAAATGGAACGATCACTCTAATAGGTCTATTGGGATAGTCAGAGCTTGGTTGAGCCAATACTTGAAAACTGAGAATCATCCAAAAAAACGAGTACCCCAGAAATTTTGTAACCATCATCAACAGCCTCCTCTAATTAACACCAATGATGTTGATGTATAAGAAATTCTTTCTCACGGTAAGTCTATAGGTAAATTTGTTGTGATATTTCTAATTTAGGGTTTTCACTAATTATATTTTTGCAATGTAAATTGAGTAAATATTCAATTCTATTTATCCGAATAAACTACATACAACCCTTCAAGAAAAAGAACTGTCATGACTAAAACGATTCTCACTTGCGCAATCACCGGGAGTTTAACTAAGCCCGAAATGACTCCCTACTTACCGATTACACCAGTGCAGATTGCAGAGTCTGCACTTAAAGCTGCAGATGCAGGCGCTGCGGTCGTTCATTTGCATGTTCGTCATCCAGATACTGGCAAACCGTCTATGGAATTGGATCACTACGCAGAAGTTTTTAACTTTATTAAAGCTCGCAATAAAGAACTGGTTATCAATTTAACGACTGGAGTAGGCGCACGCTTTATTCCATCAGAGAATGATCCAAAAATTGCTGCACCTGGCACTAGCTTATGCCCCCCGTTAAGAAGGGTTGAGCATATTACCGCCCTTAAACCAGATATTTGCTCGCTTGATCTCAATACCATGAATACAGCGAATGAAGTGGCAATCAATACGCCAGCAACCATTAGGGTGATGGCTAAAGTTATCCGTGATGCTGGAGTAATGCCTGAAATTGAAATATTTGACACGGGCGACCTTAACTTAGCGAAAGACTTAATTAAAGACGGCACTCTCGAAGGTCCAGGTCTTTATACCTTTGTGATGGGAGTGAAGTATGCACTTAATACTGACCCTGAAACACTCATGTATATGCGTAACCAACTGCCACCAGGAGCTAAGTGGGCTGCATTTGGAATTAGTAGATCCGCCTTCCCCATCGTTGCTCAAGCGCTGTTACTCGGGGGAGGAATTCGTGTAGGTCTTGAAGATAATATTTATATGGAAAAAGGAGTGCTATGTGAGAGCAATGCTCAACAGGTTGAACGAGCAAAGCGTATTGTCCAGGACTTAGGTGGTGAATTAGCTAGCTCCAATGAAGTGCGCCAAATGTTGAATCTAAAGTAGTAGCTTGTAGATTTTTCTAACTACTTTTTCCACCGAGCCATTGCGGCTTCGTCCGTCACACGGGCATCTACCCAGCGTGCACCTTCTGGTGTTTCTTCTTTTTTCCAAAATGGGGCAGCCGTTTTAAGGTAATCCATGATGAATTCGCAGGCAGCGAATGCCTCACCTCGATGCGCACTTGTCACAGCCACTAGGACAATTTGATCCTCTGGTATGAGTGGGCCAATCCGATGAATGACTAATGTATTGCGAATATCCCAACGGGATTTAGCTTGATCAATCATTGCTTGTAAGGCTTTCTCAGTCATGCCTGGGTAATGCTCTAAGGTCATGCCTTTGACTTGGCTACCCTCATTCATGTCACGTACGGTACCCAGGAAACTCACCACTGCACCGACCTGAAGATCGCCTTTACGAAGATTCGTAAGCTCCGTTGTTAAATCAAAATCAGCCTCCTGAATGCGGATCAAGGAATTTGCCATCTCAGCCACCCGTCACCGGCGGAAAGAAAGCCACTTCAGCGTCATCTTCCAGTGGGGTATTAGCATCAACCATCTGCTGGTTTAAAGCACAGCGGATGATTTTTTTATTACCTAACACTGCAGTCCATTGATCACTTCGTTTGGCAAGGTAACTCCGCAGATCAGCAATAGTCTTCACTTCCGCGGGAATGGTAATACTCTCTTGCGAGACACCAAGCGCCTCACGTAAG
>CAIMXN010000127.1 GCA_903845455.1 uncultured beta proteobacterium
CCTTTGGTTTTGAAAACCAAAGAGTGAGATAGCGTTTGTTGTGATCTCATTAATCTAGTCACACAAAAGCTCACACACCGACGCTGACCACCCGCAGAGCCCCTGTTTATAAGGGTCTAACTTGGATGTCTGCTCTCATAACCAGAGAACCTAGACTCGACCGGTGATCCCTGGTAGAAAGTCATAGATTTAGAGCGCAATTTCATTATAGATACTAAAATTAACTGGTGGAACATTAGATATGACTGCGTAGGTTAATAAGGCAATAGTAACTTAAATAAAGCTACCGTTATCCATAACTTCAATAGATATTGCATATGAAAAATTCAAAAAATTTACTTTTAGATCAAAGTGGCCAGAAGGTGAAGTCTTTTGAAAGAATTCACATCACTTCAGGCAGTCAATTTGATGAAAAGTGGCTACAAAATGTCATTTTCAATAACATTGAATTGTTGGAGATTATTGATCCAGCATTTGAAAAATTAAAACTGATATGGGTGGTGACTGCGTCCACCGCCAAGTCAATAGGTATTACAAGGCTTTGTGGCAATATAATAATATTTCCCGATCAGGAATATATGCCTATAATTTAAGCAATTATTCAATAAATTTCCCGATAAGGAAATTATTATGAAAAAATAGGTAAATTATAGTAAAATTTCCCGAACAGGAAATATTTATGAGCTCATTAATTCAAAACTCTATAGATCTAGGTCGCTTGGTGCGTGAGTCACGTAAGCGCTTGAAATTGACTCAACCACAATTGGCACTCGCCGCTAATGTGGGGGTAAGGTTCATCGTTGAGCTGGAGGCTGGTAAACCCACGCTGAGATTGGAAAACATTCTGAGGGTTTTGCAGGCTTTGGGCGGTGTGTTGAGCGTGGAGGGCATGGACCCATTTATTGCCAATACACAAGAAGGGGCGCACTAAATGATTCGAGAATTAAACGTCTGGTTTTTTGGTGAGTATGTTGGCGTGCTGACTCAAGACGAGGGCTATTTGTCTTTTCGATATTTACCCCAATGGCTAGAATCAAAAAACGCTAAGCCGCTTTCTCAATCCTTACCTTTACGTGCTGAAACATTTGGCGACAAGATTGCAAAACCCTTTTTTGCTGGCCTATTGCCAGAGGGCGATAAACGTACGTCAATAGCAAAGATCTTAAAAGTGTCGAGTAAAAATGATTTCGCCTTGCTAGATGGCATTGGGGGTGAGTGTGCTGGCGCATTGATTTTGTTGGAGCCTGGTCAGATACCTCCGGTAGAGGCGCATGAAAGTGAATCTATAGAGTGGTTAGAGGAAGACCAATTTTTTGCGGTGCTAGAGAAGTTGCCTAAGCGACCGTTGCTTGCTGGAGAGGCTGGATTAAGACTTTCACTTGCCGGAGCCCAAGAAAAGTTGCCGGTAGTTGTTAGAGAGGTGCAGGGTAAGGATGCTCAAAACACTCATTTTGAGATTGGTTTACCAAAGAACAATATTCCAAGCTCGTACATCCTTAAGCCAGAGATAACTGGTGTTGCTGGCAGCGTTTATAACGAAGCCTTTTGCCTTGCCTTGGCCAAGGAGCTAAAACTCAGTGCTGCTACCGCCAAGATTGGCCGCATAAAAGATAAAACATATTTATTGGTAGAGCGATATGACCGTTTTCTTGATAACAATAGACAATTAAAAAGATTGCACCAAGAAGATTTTTGTCAGGCATTAGGTATTACACCGGAGCTAAAGTACCAACATGAGGGCGGACCATCCATTGGAGATGGGTTTGCATTGGTTCGTAAAGTAACTAATCCAAGCGCCCCCAATCTTTTACGACTTCTGGATTACATTATTTTCAATTGCTTGATAGGTAACAACGATGCCCACGCAAAGAACTTTTCATTGCTTTACGGTCAAAATGGAATTCAATTAGCACCACTCTATGATGTGTT
The DNA here is from genome assembly GCA_903845455.1 of uncultured beta proteobacterium. Lineage (GTDB taxonomy): Bacteria > Pseudomonadota > Gammaproteobacteria > Burkholderiales > Burkholderiaceae > Polynucleobacter. Next base: position 1,930 of record CAIMXN010000127.1, read on the forward strand.
ATCAACGGCGGTCTATTCAGACCTTACCGATAGCATGGCCATGAAGATTGGAAGCAAATACCGCTTCGATGAACTGCATGTACGCCATTGGGTGCAGATGGCTGAGATCGCACAATTGGGTGCGCCTCCATTAAAGAGAAGAGTGCTTGAGATTGCTGATGTATTGCCCGGACTTGCGCAGAGTCTTCACACTCAATTCAAAGCCAATGACTTGGATCACCCAATTCTTGGTGAAATTATTTTTTTGATTGAGGGGCGCTGTAAAGCAACGATCGAGCGCTTTTCTCTCACTGAATAATTGTTGTCAAGGACACCTAAAGGGGCTTCGGTTTTGATCCTGTGATTATGGATACCTTTATCGCAGAGCGAGGGGCATTCGAAAAAATTGCTACCGAATATCAAGATGAACGGTCATGACAGTACTTAGTAACTGTTTTAGTATCCCGAAGATATTGAATAGATTAAAATTCTGTTTTGAGTTTAAATTTTGTTAATCACTAAAAGGAATAAACATGATTTTTGTATTCTGGTTAATGGATCGTCCCGGCACAGCTGCTTTACGAACAGAGGTCAGGCCGGTTCATCGCGCTTATTTGGCAAAGCTTGCTGACCGTATGGCTTTTGCTGGGCCACTGACTGCGGAGGATGGTCAAACTGCTGTGGGTAGTCTATTAGCAATTGATTTTCCAAGTCGCGCAGAAGCAGAGGCATGGATCAAGGCAGAGCCATTCACCATGGCAGGGGTTTATGAAAAACCCATCATTCATGTCTTTAATAATGTGTGGCCCCAAAAGGTGGGATTTCCTCCAGCTGGGTAGTGAACCTTGGCGCTCACTTGAAGTCTTAAAACTGCAGACTCACTCTTGAACTTTTCTCTTCTTAGAGAAGTGGAACGATGCACAAATTTTGAAGATAGAAAGCACCAAAAAAGTACCGCTCATATTGCCAACAAATTCCACCCAGAAACCTTGAAAATGATCTGATCGCAACTCCCGAATGACAAACCAGGCGTGATGAAAAAGAGCACTGATAATGGCAAATACGAAAGTGCAATATAGGATTTTAGTAATACTAATATTGCTTAAGTCAGGCTGAATATTGAGTTGCTTGACAACAATTTTTCGGGAGAGATAGGGGGAGAAAGCCACAACGACTCCCACACCAAGGGCGCTAATCAACTCCCCGGGAATTCTGAAAAAATAGGCAATTAAAAATGCAGAAATTCCAATTCCAATAGGGCCTGTGACAGGAAAAACTAAAGTTAATAACAGTCGTATGCCTGCGGGTATAAAAATCCAATGCGCACCAAATTCTGGGGTTAGAGACTGAGTTAGCAACAAATTTAAAGCGTAAAACACCGTAAAAAAGGCTCCCGAGAGCAATATCTCATAAATGGATGCCAAGAAGTAGTCCTTTGCTACTTGCAAAAATAGTAGATTAGTACCTTGTTTGGGCATGATTTAAGCATAAAATTTGCACATGCCATTATCTACTAACTTTATGCCAGCCTACTTGCGATTTTTGCACTTGGCGGAGGCTTTTGACCAAATGAACCCACACAAAGGTTTGGATCATGTGGAAAAACAGTTATTAGATCGGCTGATTGAAGCTTATTATAAAAATCAGTTCCCGTTAATGGGGGAATTCACTGGCTTCAAGAATATCGGTTCTCAAGCCACCCTGCACTCCAGAATTAAAAGTCTGATTGCTAAGGGTTATATTGATTTGGTTGCTGATGATGACGATTCTCGTAAAAAACATCTTGTGCCAACACGTTTGTCATTGACTTTTTATAACCAACTTTCAGATGCACTGATCAAGGTTGTGGGCGACTTTCATCCCGCACACTAAATATTTACCCAGTAAGTAATTAGCGCTCTGATTCATTCTGAAGCGGATGAGCGTCATAAGGGTTTGGTTTTTTATCCCCGTCTTTTAAAAACCAAAAAGTGAGCGGTAGAATTCCTATCCCCGTTAGCATGATGAGCTGCCACCAGCCACTCTTGCCAATATCATGAAGTCTTCTAGAGCCCAGCGCTAATAGTGGCCAGGTTGACAAAATACTGAAGTAGAAAACAAATGAATCTAAGTATTCATTCACTGGATTTGAGCTTCTAGAGACAATCATTGCCAGTACTTGCATGAGGCCTGTCAGGCTTAGGATAACAATATTAGCAAGCCAAAATTCACTTTTACTGACGCGACCATGGAAGTTAAATATTTTGCGAATTGGATGTTCTCTGAGGTGCATTTTTTGGTGCTGCTTTAAGGTTTTTTTGCATAACAAACGACCGATAATCCAGCCAGTGTATTCAATTGCATAAAAGACATTTCAAGCTGACAAAGTAAGCTGAGGATGAAGTTTGTAATTGGGTGATGTTTTTTGAGTTGTGAGTGGGCGGTAGTCTGCTTTGCAGTGAATCTTCCCAGCAAACGAGTAATGCATGCAATTGGAAAAATTAAGCCATAAAAATAAAACTGTTTTTCAGTGACTAAGCCAGCTTTTTTTACTACTTCACGCAATTGACCGATGGTATATCTTCGTTTGTGCTCAAGATAGATATCATGACCACTCCATAAAAATTGGAATGCCGGCACGGTAATGAAGAAGTGGGTCCCAGATGGTAGATGTTTGACATAGTCTTTCAAGAACGCTATGTCGTCTTCTATATGCTCTAGTACATCCATCAAAAGCACTAAATTGGCTTGATATGAGCTAGGGTTTTGACGGTAAGCAATGGGCTTGCCCTGGATTAGTTCTTCATGGTCGCGTGCATAACTGGTATCTATGCAGACGCATTCAGTGGCATTGGTATTTGATAGTAGATACTTAGAGAAGAAGGCTGACCCAGCTCCGATGTCTAATATTTTTGCATCAGAAATGCTACTGGTCATTTTTTTCAACATCTTTGCCTTAGAGATGTAGTACCAGTGTGTATCAATCGACTCACCAAGGATATCGGTTTCTTTTAAGTCCATTACGGTTTTGTATGCTCAAAAATTTTCCGTACGATATAGATTGGACGTCTTTTCGACTCGATATAAGTTCGCCCCATGTATTCACCCAACACCCCAATACCAATGAGCTGTAGACCTCCCAAAAAGGTTACAGCCACCATGATGGAGGCATAACCAGGAACATCAATACCTGATATCAGCACTCTCACGGCAATAAATAGGGCAAATAGGAAGGAGGAAAGGGATACAACTAACCCTATATAGGTCCAGATGCGTAAAGGTTCGGTGCTAAAACTGGTTAAGCCTTCGATGGCAAAGTTCCATAATTTCCATCCATTAAATTTACTAGTGCCAGCTTCACGCTTTGGGCGAGAGTAATTGATGGTTGTGGTTTTGAAACCCACCCAAGAAAATAGACCCTTCATAAAACGATGGGTTTCTGGTAACTTTTTTAATGCCTCAACTACGGCTCGATCCATTAACCTGAAGTCTCCAACATTAGACGGAATTTTAGGGCTGGATAAAATATTGTGGATGCGATAAAAATAATTAGCAGAGATGCGCTTTAACCAACTATCAGAATCACGATTGGTACGGCAAGCAAGTACTACTTCAAACCCCGCTTGCCACTTGTCTAACATGGATAAGATGAGCTCTGGCGGATCTTGAAGATCGACATCCATCACCACCACTGCATTTCCATGTGCCAGCTCAAGTCCAGCAGTAATTGCCGCTTCTTTGCCAAAATTACGGCTCAAGTCAATTACTTTGATTTGAGGGTAATGCACCTGGTGATTGAGTAGATTTCCTAAAGTTTCGTCGACACTTCCGTCGTTGACAAAGATTAACTCCCAAACAAACTTAGTCTGATTGGAAAATACAGAGAATATTCTGTTGATAAATAGATCAATAGAATCTGCCTCGTTAAATACAGGCACCACCACAGACAGTAAATAGGGATTATTCATTCAGGCATTCTTTTGAAGTAAGGGTCATTTTGCCAGCCTCAATTGGCGCTAGCAAGCTTAACGCTAGGGATTACTCTGAAATGAGACCAAATGGGGTCTTGGATATAACCCCCTAGGACTTATTGTGCTTTGTACCACTGACGCATATTTATTGCTAATATATGGCTTCGTAGCCGTTTTAATCCTCTTTAGATGGGGTAATTTGAATCTTTATTCAATTGCCATAGGTAAATGGGTGAGGGCATTTATTTTTCCATGGGTTTTGTTTAATTACATATGCTCTGCTAAGGTTTTTTCATGCGTAAAAAGTTAATCGCATTCTGCCTCTTTTGGGCTACTTTCTGGCTTGCCTCTTTTGCATGTCAAGCCGCTCCTTTGCCTGCTTGTTTGGGCTCTGCTGTAGGCTCATGGACATCTTGTAGTGCTACCCAGACTCTGGCTAGTGGCAATAAATATGAGGGCGATTTTCTAGATGGAAAATTCGATGGTTATGGAACCTTCATCTTTGTGAATGGCGATAAATATGCCGGGAAGTTTAAAAACGGCCGCCAGAATGGTAAGGGCAATTTCTATTTTGCTAATGGTGATCAATACATCGGTGATTGGCGTGATGGCATGCGCAATGGTAAAGGTATTTTTACTGGCGCTAATGGTGTCAGATATGACGGTGAATATAAAGACGATCTATTTGATGGGCAGGGTGTAATGATTTTTGCTAATGGCGATAAATATGAAGGTGAATGGCGCGCTGGCATGCGGCATGGCATTGGAGTTTATTTATATTTAGCAAATAATTCATCTAAGGGCGACAAGTACGACGGCGAGTATAAGAATGGCAAGCGTAATGGGCGTGGTACTTATTATTCGCATAGCGGCTCTAAGTACGATGGTGATTGGCAAGATGACCTATTTAATGGTCAAGGAACCATGACCTTCCCCAATAGCGATAAATATTCTGGAGTATGGAAAGAGGGTAAACGGAATGGCAGGGGGGTCTATACAACTGCTGCTGGTACCAAATATGAAGGTGAATGGCTGGAAGAAAGTCTCAGTGGTGTAGCGATTGTTACTTTAGCCACGGGACATCGCTATGAGGGCGCTCTAAAGTCAGGTGCATTCGATGGGCAAGGTACGATGCTTTATCCCAATGGCGATAAATACACCGGCTCATGGCAGGATGGTAAGCGTAGTGGCAATGGAACTTATTCCTATCTCGCTAAAAATACCTTTAAGGGTGATCAATACCAAGGCAGCTTCCAGGATGACGCGCGTAGTGGTAAGGGCGTATATCGCACGGCCAATGGCAATGCTTATGAGGGTGATTGGCGTGAAGATAAGTTAAATGGTATCGGCAGCATGTCGCTTAGCAATGGTGATCGCTATACCGGACAATTTAAGGATGGCAAGCAAAATGGCAAGGGCACTATGAGCTACGCTAATGGCGACCAATACCTTGGCGATTGGCAGGATGGTAAGCGCTTTGGGGCGGGCACCTATATTGCAGCCAACGGCAATCAATATGAAGGTAGCCTCAAGAATGATTTTTTTAGCGGGCAGGGTGTGATGCTTTACGCTAATGGTGATAAGTATTCTGGTGAGTGGCGTAGCAATAAGCGTAACGGGCGTGGTATTTATACCTTTGCTGACGGGAAGGTAAAAGACGCTTTTTGGGATAATGGCATGCCCTTACCAATCAAGGACTCAAGGTTGCCCCCGACTGTCACCGCCAAACCTCCGCCAGATGATCTCACATTGAATTACGAAGATTATCGCAAGCGCTGCCGTGATATTGGTTTTAAAACAGGTACTGAGGAATTCGGTAAGTGCATGTTGCTTCTGACTAGATAAGGCTAGCGTCTGGTGACGTAGATAATGCGGGGCTTGATTTCATCAGAAGCAGCTGTCGCGTTTTTATTGTTATTAGCTGACTCTGTATTGCTAGAGCGGGGTTTGCTAAAAGAAATATATTGTGGGACCTGATATTGCACCAGGCGTTGTGCTGAGGCAAGTGGAGTAAGGGTAGGTAAGTTGAGAAAGCCGACACCTTCACCACTTAAGAAGGCCCTAGGATCCATCATTGCACGATGATGACTTACTTCAAAATGTAAATGGGGGCCAGTTGTTCTGCCAGTCGTACCCACGGTTCCAATGATTTGAGATGCCATTACTAGATCGCCAACATTGACTAATATTCGTTCTGCATGACCATAGCGCGTGACATACCCTTGTCCATGATCTATTTCTACAAGATTGCCATAACGCGGTAAATAGCCTGTAAAAGAAACGCGACCATGACTCGCAGCTAATATAGAGCTGCCAAATTGCGCGGGTAAATCTATGCCCGAGTGATTTTGATAGTCCCCTGTAAAAGGATCTGAACGCATTCCAAAACCACTGGAGATTGAGCTCTTGTAGGCCAAAGGAAAGGCAATATCTTTTAGCGAGCCTGAGCTAGATGTTTTTTTGTCGATTGAAGGAGCGGGTGATGGACTGGCTTCAATTGCAGGGGCGCCATGCACAAGCCCAATACCCATTGAGCAGAACGCGACTTTGAGGCAAGCCAGACCAAACCTTTTTTTAAAAATCATCTAGTGGTGTCTAAAGTCAAAATGGATCTTCAAGAGAGTGGGTGCTATTAATAACGCACAAGCGTCCATGGACCCATGCAAGCAAGCGTCTGAGGATAATACATCGCATTTTCAGGGCAATAATAGGCAGTATGAAAACGCAGGGGCCTTGCCATCCTGAAAACAATAGGCTTGATAGTTGCTGGTGGACTCAGGTTCGCCCTAGTAGGGGCCAGGTTAGCTGCCTCTGTTGCCGAGACCATCACCAATGAAAGCATGCATCCGCAGAGCAGATTGGCAAGAGAGCATTTTTTCATTTTTGGCCTTTCAGCTTCAATTAATACCGCTGATTCTAGCTCTAAAGGGGTTAGAAAAGGCCAAAATTGACTGCTGATAGTGAGTCAGGGCCTTATAACTCCTTAATTTGGAGTTTTCTAAATTTTATGATCCCCCCAGAGGATTGAAGTGCGATGAGGCCGGAGGCAAACTTGCTATCTTGCCCATCTGCGACCGTAACATCACCATTGAGGGTGACCTTAAAGTGAGAGCCTTGGGCCACGATTTCCATGGTATTCCAGCGCCCACCGGCTTTACGAGGAGGGTCAACTTTAGCAATGTCCACGATTGCTCCAGTCGCATAGGCCTGTTCTGGACGCGTATCCCAAATATTGACTTCATAGGCATTAGCGGAGGTGACTTTATTGGGGTCTTGGCAACGAATAAAAATGCCGCTATTGGTGTTTGATTCTGCCCAAAATTCGGCCTGGATCACGAAATTTTTGTAGGATTTTGTACTGACCAGAAAGCCTGCGGGCTTATTGCCTTCAATTACGCCATTCCCAATCACCCAATTGGCATTACCAATAATGTCCCAGTTGCTTAAATTGATGCCATCAATCAGGTTTATATAACCGTTTTGATTTTGAGCAAAGGCTGAATTACCACCAGTAAAGGCGATGAGGTAGCAAAAAAGAAAAGCGATATTTCTGAATAATCGTTTCACGAACGTCTCCTAACGGGTATATTTATTATTGTTGGACCTTTCATTGTGACCCTAATTCAGTGATATAGGCAAGTAGATGCTTTTCCTAAAATTATTTGTGCGACTGTGCTTGCTGCGCGTAAAGAGGGAATTCCTCTCGATGTTAAATTCAGAATCAAGTAGACTTGAAATATGAAATCTATCCACTTCCGCAGCGCTTTAATTGCCACTCCACTTTTTGTCCTTTTTTTGTCTGGTTGTGGCTCGATTGAGTCAGCAGCCCAGACCGATTGCACTTCTATTGGATGGCAGATTGGTAGCCCAGGTTATGACCAGTGCTTTAAAGCGCGCGTATATGAACGTAAGCTCGACTACTCTTTGCCGCCCGGTGATAAACCTGTACCGTCACTGCTTTAATCTAGGGTAAACCCTAGATTTAATCCCTTGAGCGCCGTCAAGGACTTGGGGACCGAAATAACCCAAAATCACTCGATCATGTTGCATCTACTCTATATATAGTGAAATGCTCAAAAGTGAACAATATAATCAGCGCGACTAGAAATTAGAGATTACAAATATGAATCACCCAAAACCCTCAGTAGAAGTCAAAGCGGTTGCAGTCGCAACTGTAGATGACTTAAGGGAAACTATTCGTCGAAAGAGCAAGCTTAAGGGTCGTCAAGCAGATGACATCTCTATCGCAGAAGTTCGCCAACTGATTGGTGAAGCGCCCCATCGTCGAGATTTATTGATTGAAAATTTACATAAACTCAATGATGAGTATCGCGCTTTACATGATCGTCATTTGGTTGCCTTAGCAAAAGAAATGAATTTGCCGATGGCTGAGGTTTATGAGGTTGCTACTTTTTACCATCACTTTGAGGTGGTCCGTGGCAATGATCCGGTGGCTGATATCACTGTGCGTGTTTGCGATGGCTTGTCATGCGAATTGGCTGGTGCGCAAAAGCTCTTAGAAAAGTTACCAGCGATTCTCGGTAATCCTCTTATTAAGGTGATTCCTGCTCCTTGTGTGGGACGCTGCGAGCAAGCGCCTGTAGCGGTAGTTCATCAATATCCAGTGCTGTTTGCAACCACTGACAAAGTGGCGGCGGCAGTGAAAAATAAGATGGCCACACAGCCCCTTGCAAAAGATGATGCCAGCTTTGAGCCTGCGTCTTTGGCTGAGCTGAGCGTTTCTCCTCAAGGCGAGGGCCAAGCAGTGTCACCAGATTATGTGGGTTACCACGCTTATCGTGCCAAAGGTGGTTATGCCCTAGCCAAAGAAATTGCAGATGGTAAGCGTGATCGTGAAAACATTATCAAAGCCATGGAAAATTCTGGCTTGCGTGGTTTGGGTGGCGCAGGCTTTCCGGCGGGTCGTAAGTGGCGCATCGTCAAAGATCAAGTGGCGCCTAAGTTGATGGCAGTTAATATTGACGAAGGCGAACCAGGAACATTTAAAGACCGTACTTATTTAGAGCGTGACCCACATCGTTTTTTGGAAGGCTTGCTGATTGCGGCTAATGTTGTCGGCATTGATGCTTGCTATATTTACTTGCGTGATGAATATCATGGCTGCCGTGAATTGCTTGAAGTTGAGTTGGCTAAGCTCAAAGCAGATCCTCCCTTCAAGTTGCCAACAATTGAGTTACGTCGTGGAGCTGGTGCTTACATCTGCGGTGAAGAGTCCGCCATGATTGAG
>CAIMXN010000128.1 GCA_903845455.1 uncultured beta proteobacterium
AATAAATCCAGGAACCCGTCTAAATTAGTGTTTCAGAACCTCTGCACCAGCCGATTTCTCATTAGCTTTACTTGCCTCAGCAGCCTTTTTGGCAAGCTCTTCAGGAGTTGGATCGGGTAAGGCTACTGGCATACGCTCTAAAGCAAGCTCAAGCACCTTATCAATCCAGCGAACCGGAATAATTTCAATTGCATTCTTAACGTTGTCAGGGATATCAATCAGATCCTTGACATTTTCCTCGGGGATAAGAACAAGCTTAATTCCACCACGATGAGCCGCCAATAACTTTTCCTTCAGTCCACCAATCGGCAAGACTTCGCCACGCAAGGTAATTTCACCTGTCATTGCTACATCAGAGCGAATAGGAATCCCAGTTAAGACAGATACCAAGGCAGTTGTGATGGCAATACCGGCGGAAGGCCCATCTTTTGGAGTGGCACCATCTGGAAAGTGAATATGAATGTCTCTCTTTTCAAAAGCTTCATCCGCAATCCCCAGACGCCTCGCACGAGAACGAACTACCGTGCGCGCCGCTTCAACAGACTCCTTCATGACATCACCAATAGAGCCTGTCCGCGTGATAACGCCCTTACCAGACATCACTGCTGCTTCAATTGTTAAGAGGTCGCCGCCAACTTCTGTCCAAGCCAAACCAGTTACTTGACCGACTTGGTTTTCTTTTGCTGCCAAACCAAAGTCATACATGCGTACTGATAAAAACTTTTCAAGATTGTCAGCATTCACCATGATCGGTGCAGCCTCTTTCTTGAGCAACAAGAGCTTCACTACTTTGCGACAAATTTTGCTAAGCTCACGCTCTAAAGAACGCACACCAGCTTCGCGCGTGTAATAACGAATGATGCTGCGTACAGCACTCTCTTCTATCTTGAGCTCATCTTTTTTCAAGCCATTATTTTTGATTTGCTTTGGGATCAGGTAATTAACCGCAATATTAGTCTTTTCATCTTCGGTGTAACCAGCAAGACGAATAATTTCTAAGCGATCCAATAAGGGGCCTGGAATGTTTAATGAATTCGCCGTTGCTACAAACATCACATCAGAAAGATCAAAATCGACTTCTACATAATGATCTTGGAAAGTGTGATTTTGCTCGGGATCTAACACCTCTAACAAGGCGCTTGCAGGATCACCACGGAAATCCATACCCATCTTATCCACTTCATCCAATAGGAACAGCGGATTGCGAACCCCTATCTTTGTGAGGCTTGTGAGAATCTTGCCAGGCATTGAGCCAATATAGGTACGACGATGACCCCGAATTTCAGATTCATCCCGTACGCCGCCTAATGCCATGCGCACAAACTTACGATTCGTTGCGCGGGCAATCGACTGCCCCAAAGAGGTTTTACCAACTCCAGGAGGGCCAACTAGACAAAGGATTGGCGCTTTAACACGGTCAACCCGTTGTTGAACTGCGAGGTACTCCAGAATACGTTCTTTAACTTTATCCAAGCCGTAATGATCTTCATCCAATACTTTTTCGGCATTCGTCAGATCGTTGTTAATCTTGCTTTTCTTCTTCCAAGGCAAGTTGACCAGGGTATCAATAAAGTTACGAATAACTGTTGCCTCAGCTGACATTGGGGACATCAGCTTGAGTTTTTTAAGTTCAGATTCTGCTTTTTTCAAAGCCTCTTTAGGCATGCGGGCAGCTTTAATACGCTTCTCGAGCTCCTCGAGATCTGCGCCTTCTTCACCCTCGCCCAACTCCTTCTGAATGGCTTTAACCTGCTCATTCAAGTAGTACTCGCGTTGACTCTTTTCCATTTGGCGTTTAACACGTCCACGAATGCGTTTCTCAACCTGCAAAATATCAATTTCACTCTCGAGATCAGCTAGAAGACTTTCTAGCCTTTGAACGACATCGATCATTTCTAAAAGTTTTTGTTTTTGCTCCAGCTTGACTGGTAAATGGGCGCAAATGGTGTCTGCTAAACGACTAGGATCATCAATACCCCCCAAGGAAGACAAAATCTCTTGAGGAACTTTTTTATTCAGTTTTACGTATTGATCAAATTGCGCCATGATCGCGCGACGTAATGCTTCCGTTTCATGAGCATCTAAAGTTGAAATCGGGGTTGGCGTAGCTTCGCAAGCAAAGTAACCTTGGCTATCCTCAACCTGGCTGACTTCAGCACGCTGAATCCCCTCAACTAGAACCTTGACGGTGCCATCAGGCAATTTAAGCATTTGTAAGATATTGGCAATGCAGCCGACTTCATAAAGGTCTTCCACACCAGGCTCATCCTTAGCAGCGGTCTTTTGGGCTACCAACAGCACGTTTTTACCTGTTTCCATGGCAGCCTCAAGTGCTTTGATGGATTTTGGGCGTCCCACGAACAATGGGATCACCATATGTGGGAAGACAACTACATCCCGCAATGGGAGTAAAGGCAGTTGAATGGGTTCAGAGGGTAGTAATAAGTGGCCAGGCATAAGGCAAATCCTCCAAAGTAGTCAATTCTTGTAAATCTCTCAAAACAGCAAAAACACTAAATAGAGACATTATTCAGAGATAGGATACTACCTATATGGGCTTCACCCAGGAAAAAACAAGGGGGTTAAATGCTAAAAATACCGAATTACCACAAGAAACAAGCAAAAAACCTTATAAATTAGGCTTTTTTGCTTAAATCCTCATGTGCTAGCTCTTGCTTGTAGACCAAAAGGGGTTTACCACCCTCTTGGATGCTAGATTCGTCGATAACCACCTTTTGTACATTTTTCAGTGATGGCAAGTCATACATCACATCCATCAATGAACCCTCAAGAATTGACCTTAGGCCGCGAGCACCAGTTTTACGTGCAACAGCCTTTTTAGCGATGGCTAAAAGGGCCTCTTTACGCACTTCAAGATCAGCACCTTCCATCATTAACAAGGCCTGATATTGTTTTACTAGAGCATTTTTTGGCTCTGTCAGAATCTGAATCAAGGCTTCTTCATCCAACTGGGCCAAAGTAGCTACCACTGGTAAACGACCAATTAACTCAGGAATTAAGCCAAATTTAATTAAATCTTCTGGCTCAACTTCAATCAAGAGATCGCTAATACCCCGATCATCTTTTCCAGGCACGGTTGCATTAAATCCAATGCCAGTCTTTGCAGTACGTTGTTGAATGACCTTTTCAAGACCATCAAATGCGCCACCACAAATAAAGAGAATATTGGTGGTATCTACTGGCAAAAAGTCCTGATTTGGATGCTTACGTCCACCCTGCGGCGGAATCGATGCCATCGTACCCTCAACCAGCTTCAAGAGGGCTTGTTGCACACCTTCGCCAGACACATCACGCGTAATCGATGGATTGTCAGACTTACGAGAGATCTTATCAATCTCATCAATGTAAACAATCCCACGCTGAGCTTTTTCTACGTTGTAGTCGCAAGCTTGTAGTAATTTTTGAATAATGTTTTCTACATCTTCACCCACATAACCAGCTTCAGTTAAGGTGGTGGCATCAGCCATCACAAAGGGCACATCTAGCATCCGCGCCAAAGTTTGGGCAAGCAGGGTTTTTCCAGAGCCAGTAGGTCCGATCAGCAAAATATTACTCTTGGCCAATTCCACGCCATCAACCACAGCCTTAGCAGGAACCTTAGATTCTTTTTTATCTACCGGTACGGTAGGCTTGCCATCTTTATCTAACTTCTCTTTTTTAGGCTTGGGCAAATATTGCAAGCGCTTGTAATGGTTATAAACCGCTACTGCCAGAGTCTTCTTAGCATGTTCTTGACCAATCACGTATTGATCTAAATTTTCACGAATCTGATGGGGTGTTGGTAAAGCATCATCGCCCTCACCCTTCGGTAACTTGGCAATCTCTTCTTGAATGATGTCAGTACAAAGGTCAATACATTCGTCGCAGATAAAAACCGATGGGCCAGCAATCAGTTTTTTTACTTCATGCTGACTCTTGCCGCAAAAAGAGCAGTACAGCGTTTTATCTGAAGCGGTGGAAGGGCTTATATCGCTCAAGTGAAATACCTAACTTATGTAAGTTCTATGTGTGGTTTAAGGACGCTTGTCGATGACTTTATCGATCAAGCCGTAATCACGCGCTTGTTCTGCTGACATAAAGTTGTCACGGTCAGTATCTTTGGCAATAGTCTCAATAGATTGACCAGTACGATCGGCTAAAATTTGATTAAGGCGTTCACGTAGATACAAAATCTCACGTGCTTGAATCTCAATATCAGAGGCCTGACCACGGGCGCCACCCAAAGGCTGATGAATCATGACGCGGGAGTTTGGTAAAGCATAGCGTTTACCTTTTTCACCAGCACATAGCAAGAAAGCACCCATACTCGCAGCCATACCCATACATAAAGTACTCACGTGTGGCTTAATAAATTGC
>CAIMXN010000129.1 GCA_903845455.1 uncultured beta proteobacterium
CCACAGTACGCGATTATTGCGTCGTGTGATGTCTCGGCAGCCATGATGGAGTCACCTGGGGGGACAACGCTGGTTGAGGAATCGATTGCTGAAGCGATGGATTTTCGCCGTGCCATGCGTGAGGTCGATGATAAGTTTGGTGCCGACTGGTGGTTTAAGGTTTGGGGACCAGATCATTTAGCTGAAGAGGGTATTGGTGAGCGCTCAGATTGGATCTTGGAGCCTAATGCCAGTTGGCATGACTTTGGCAAATTGGCTCAAGACTTCAATATGCTCGATCCCATCAAGGCGACGGTGGTGACTCCAGGTTTAGATATTGAAGGTAACTTTGGTTCAATGGGCATTCCTGCGAGCATCGTTACCAAGTATCTGGCTGAGCATGGTGTGATCGTTGAGAAGTGTGGTCTGTACTCCTTCTTCATTATGTTCACCATTGGTATTACTAAAGGCCGTTGGAATACGCTGGTCACTGAGTTGCAACAGTTCAAAGATCACTTTGATAAGAACGCACCTTTGTGGAAAGTCTTGCCGGAGTTTGTGGCTAAGCACCCACGCTATGAGCGTGTTGGTTTAAAAGATGTTTGCCAGCAAATTCATGAGTTTTATAAGAGCCGTGATGTGGCGCGCATGACGACTGAGATGTATACCTCTGATATGGTGCCAGCAATGATGCCTGCCGAAGCTTGGGCCAAGATGGCTCACAAGGAGGTCGATCGTGTGTCTTTAGATCAGTTAGAAGGCCGCATTACTGCCATGTTAGTAACGCCATATCCTCCCGGTATTCCGCTTCTTATTCCAGGAGAGCGCTTTAATAAACGTATCATCGACTATCTTTATTTTGCAAGAGACTTTAATGAAAAGTTCCCTGGATTTGAAACCGATATCCACGGTCTGGTGAAGGTCCAAGCAGAAGGGCGAAGCGAGTACTACGTCGACTGTGTCAGAAATGTTCCCGAGTGAAATAAAGCAAGTTAAGGGAATATTTCATCCTGAACGGGCTTTTCATCATCAATTTTAATCTTTCTGACCTTTTTACTCGTGGGCTATGGGTTGAGATGGTAGAGTTGGTGCTGTCAAATTATTTAGTTTTCCCTCTGACTTAGAGGACCGTTTTTGTTAAGCCAGTAGCTCTTCATTTTTGATAGAGAGTGTATTTCGATTTACCTGGAAATCAATTTTCAATCAATACCAATAACCTTCCTGAAAGATGATGATGAAACTGAAGAAAATAATTGCATTTAGCTGTCTTGGCGGAATCCTTAGCATGGTTCTTTTGGCTTGTAGTAGTGGCCCAAAAATGATGAGTCAGCCGATGCCTCAGTCAGGCTTCTTGCCAAATTACGCCCTGATGCAAGCCGTTCCAAATACACCTAGTGGCACACGGGTATGGCGTTATCGTAATGAGGCGGTCAAATCTAGCGCATACACGGCCGTCATGATTGATCCGATCTATTTAAATCAGACCCCTACTCAAAATATTACGGCTGAGAGTTTAATTCAGGCAAAGATTGCCTTGCAAGATTCGATGATTCAGGCTGTGATGAAAAAAGGCAATATCCAGATCGTTACTAAACCAGGCCCTGGTGTAGCACGTATTACAGTGGGTATTACTGGAGCTGAAGCTTCTGCTGATGGCTTAAAGCCTTGGAACTTCACACCGATTGGTTTGGCTGCTAATGCCGCTGCCTATGCTGGTGGCGTTAACGCAAAGACACCAGCTTTAGTAGTGGAGAACAAGATTACCGACAGTCAAAGCAATCAATTGCTTGGCGAGGGCTTGATTACTGTTGAAGGTGAGTCCTTCCGTACTGCCTCAGGTTCTGTTGATTCTTTTGTCGATATGGCAAAGAAGGTGGTGGTAGAGGCGTTAAAACTATCAGCTCAGTAAGGGGAGGCTGGCATGTATTTTTCC
>CAIMXN010000130.1 GCA_903845455.1 uncultured beta proteobacterium
AGCCTGGATTGGGATATAGAGAGGGGTTAATCACAAAAGTGCTGCTTACCAGTAACAGGGTATAGCCATCAGGTGATGATCTAGCAACTTGTTGGATGCCAATATTGGAGCCTGCTCCCGGTTTATTCTCAATGATGATGGACTTATTTAAATTTTCACTCATCTGCTGCATTAGAATGCGCCCAACAATATCGGATGGGCCCCCAGGAGCGAACGGTATTACTACTTTGATTGGCTTATTCGGATAATCTTGCGACTGAGCACAAGGAGCGATCAGTAAAAGGCTCAAGCATATTTGAGTGAGCACTGCATGGAGGCGAGGCTTAGTAAATGTAGGCATATTAGTTGACAGTTATTTTTCCAGTGCGGACGATATTTCCAAATTTTTCAATTTCATCTGAAATTTGTTTGGCCATTTCTTCTTGAGTATTGCCAACTGGTTCAGCACCAGCATCTTCAAGTTGGGTCTTAAATTCTGGTGCTTGCATTACTTTGATCACAGCATTATGCAACTGATTCACAATTGGTTTTGGGGTTGCTACGGGGGCAAGTAAACCAAACCAAGTGGTGATATTAATTCCTGGAACACCCGCTTCGGCTAAGGTTGGCACCTGGGGTAAGAAGTTACTGCGCTTAGGAGTAATCACTGCCAAAGCCCTTAATTTTCCAGCCTTAATATGGGGTAAGGTGCTAGTGGTAGCATCAAAAGACATATCAATTTGGCCACCCAATAAATCTGTAGTGAGCGGGGCACTGCCTTTGTAGGGTACATGCAATAGTTCGGTGCCACTGAGTATTTGAAATTGGGTGGCAATGAGATGTTGGGCGGTACCGTTGCCATTCGATCCATAAGTTAACTTGTTCGGCTCATTTTTTGCTTGGCTAATAAGCTCTTTCACACTATAGAGTTGCTGATTAGAGTTGACCACCAAAATATTCGGAACAATACCGACGATCGTAATGGGCACAAAGTCCTTTTGAAAGTCATAACTTAAGTTTTTATATACGTTGGCCGCAATCGTATGGTGAACGGCACCCATCAATAGCGTATAGCCATCAGCTGGTGCCTTAGCAGCAATCGCAGCTCCCAAAGTAGCACCTGCGCCTGGCTTATAGTCGATGATGACGGGTTGCCCAAGTGCAGGACCTAAACGACTGGCTACAGCCCGTGCCAGAGCATCAGTCGCTCCCCCAGGAGGAAATGGGACGATGATCGTAATAGGTTTAGTGGGCCAGTTAGATTGGGCAAACGATGCACCTGCATAGAGCGCCACAACAGTCAGAACGCAAACTATGCTTAGCATTCTTGCGCCTAAATGTTTCCTGTTGAGCCCGTGAGAAAACAACTCGTACAAGTGCATTAACCACTCCTAAGTGCTAAATAAGCTATATTATTTAAACTCTTGTTTAATTATTTCTTAACAATAATATAGATTCAATATCCAGGGAGAATTTTTTTTGAAAATCACCGAGATTCGTGAGATTTCAGTCCCATTGCGCTCAACTTTACGCAATTCAGTATTTGATTTTAGTGAGATGACAACATCAGTGGTCGCTGTTCATACCGATGTCCTGCGAGCAGGGAAACCAGTCATTGGCTATGCTTTTAATTCTACGGGTCGGTATGCCTGTGGCGAGCAAATGCGCTCCCGCTTAGTCCCTAGAATGATGAAAGCAGATCCGGATTCACTACTAGATGCATCTGGTACTAATTTGGATCCAGCAAAAATTTTAGCTTGCATGATGCAGCGCGAGAAACCTGGCGGCCATACAGAGCGGTCTGTTGCTATTGGAACAATTGAAGTTGCTGTGTGGGATGCGGTTGCCAAAATTGCAGATAAGCCCTTACATGTTTTATTGGCAGAGCGATTTAATGACGGTAAAGTGCAAACCAAAGTGCCTTGTTATGTTGGCGGCGGTTGGTATGCTCCTGGCAAGGGCATTCCTGAATTGCAGGGTGAGATTCGTGCGCGCTTGGACGAGGGTTACCGGGTAATGAAAATCAAGGTTGGTGGAGCCCCGCTAAATGAGGATTTACGTCGTTTAGATGCCGCCATTGACATCATTGGGAGCGCCAGCTCTTTAGCGGTAGATGCGAATGCTGCCTGGAATCGAGACAATGCGATTCTTTATGCAAAAGCATTAGCCCCTTATCGCTTGAAGTGGCTTGAAGAGCCAACTGACCCACTGGATTTTGCTTTGCTTGATGAACTCACCGGTTTTTATGATTCCCCAATTGCTACAGGGGAAAATCTTTTCTCTACTCAAGATGTTCGCAATCTTTTGCAATTTGGAAAACTGAGGGTAGATCTGGATATTGTGCAAATTGATGTCCCTCAATCTTATGGCATTGTGCAGTTTTCTAAATCTCTAGAGCTCATGCGAGAGAGAGGGTGGAATAGACATTCTGTATTCCCTCATGGCGGAAATCAAATGACCTTAGCTATCGTCGCTGGGTTTGGGTTAGGAGGGTGCGAGGCCTATCCAGGAGTATTTGGAGCCTTTGCAGGGTTTGCAGATGATGCCCGGATTGAGGAGGGGATGATTCATTTATCTGAGCGTCCTGGCATTGGATTTGAGGGGCAAAAGGACCTCTTTGCTTTAATGCAAACGATTAATTAATTTAGTGGGGGCGAGATCAGCTCAGTTAAAGCTTTTTTAGGCTCGCAACCACGGGATTGAAGAGGTTCTCGTAAATTTTGCAAAAATATCAAAAAATATATGTATTGGGCGCTGGCGCTGTCGGATGTTATTTTGGCGGGATGTTGGCTCGTGCTCATCAGGATGTCACTCTGATTGCAAGGCCTGCTAGAGCCCAGGCTATGAATGAACTTGGCTTGGAGATGGACTGTAAGTCATTTCAGGAAGTTGTCAAACTTAAAGCAAGTAGTGATATCTCAATCTTAAGTGATGCAGATTTGGTTTTGCTGAGTGTTAAGTCACTAGATACAGAAAAGATGATGCAAGAGATCGTACCTATTTTGCCTAATAAGACGGTGATCCTCAGTTTACAAAATGGAGTGACTAATGTTGAGATTGCTTCAAAAATACTGACTAATCCAATCTATCCAGCAGTAGTTTATGTAGCCTCTGGAATGATTGGGGATAGAACGCTGAAGCATCATGGCAGAGGCGAGTTATACATTGGAAATTTAAAAGAGTTGCTACCGCAAGATGCTGCGAACCTGAAGGCGATATCTCAGTTATTTGAGAGTGCGACCGTTCCCTGTACCGTCACCTCAGATATTAAAAGAGATATGTGGCTAAAGTTTTTGGTGAATTGTGCTTTTAATGCTATCTCAGGTATTGGGCAGATCCCCTATGGGGAGATGGTGAAGGTTCCTGAAATTGTTAAACTCATTGATGAAATTACAAAAGAGTTTTTAACGATTGCCTCCTATGAAGGGGTCAACATTAGCTACTTGGAAGCAAAAGAAGCTAATGCACTCATTGCCAGCACCATGGTGACGCAAGTTTCTTCTACTGCACAAGACTTGGCAAAAATGAAAAGCACTGAAATCGATTTCTTAAACGGCTATATCGTGGAGCTAGGAAAGCATTATGGCGTGCCAACCCCATTTAATGAGTCTGTGTATGCCTTAGTGAGGATGCTGGAGCGTTCTTAGGTGGGTTTAAATGCCCCCAATTGCGAGAAGCTGGTAATCAGTATTGGTGGGGGCATCTAGGGTAAGATTTCTCAATGCTGGCCTATATGTTAGCAGTACGATTTGATCAAATTTTTATAAAAAGGTGGAGATAAAATGAAGTCGTTCCTGTTCAGATTGATTCATATCATTGCTATCACTTTGGGCTTAGCGTCTTTAGCCCTAGCTCAATCACCACCTACTCCTGGGGAGCCAAAGCGTTTTCCTCAAATTACTCTAGAGCAACTTCCGCCAGATGCTCGACCCCTAGGTGAAGAGATTATGAAGATTTCTAGCGTTGGTTTGGGTGGTCCGTACAACATCATGTTACGAAGCCCGGTATTTGCAGATCGAATGAAACGTTTATTGGATTATTTGCGTTTTAATACATCACTACCTACTAGACTTAATGAATTTGCAATCATTATTCAAGGAAAAGTCTGGCGCTCCCAGGTTGAGTGGTATGCACATTACCCATTGGCACTCAAAGCAGGTTTACCGCAGCAAGTAGCTGATGATCTCAAGGCTGGTATTCGTCCAAAAGACATGAAGCCTGATGAAGCGGTTGTTTATGACGTTTCTATGGAAATGATCAATCACCATCAAATTAGTGATGCTCTATTTCAGAAAGCAAAAGCAGTCTTAGGTGAGCAGCAACTGGTAGATTTGGTAGCGGTAAGTGGAACCTACGTTACTGTTGCCATGTTACTTGCGCTTGGCCAAGAAATGCCTCCCGCTGGTAAACCTTTACCATTTCCATAGTGAAAGAGAAAGAAATGAAATTTGACTTTCACTCAACTCGCTCCATCCTGGTGGAAAGAGGTGGCGCTATCAATCTTGCAAAAAGAATTGAAGAGCGCGGCGGAAAATCAGTTTTGATTGTTACTGATCCTGGGGTGTTGTCTGCGGGTTTATTAAATAAAGTTCTCCCTCAGTTTAAAGAGTTAGGCCTGCCCCTTCAAATCTTTTTAGATGTTGAAGCTGACCCTCCAGTTGCCGTAGTGGATAGTGCTGTTAAAGCAGCTCAGCAATGTAAGGCTGACTATATTGTTGGCTTTGGTGGCGGCAGCTCAATGGATGTAGCTAAGCTTGTGGCGTTGCTAAGCTCTGGAAAAGAGGCGCTTGCAGATGTTTATGGCGTTGGTATGGCTAAAGGGCCTCGTCTACCCTTGATCTTGGTGCCTACAACTGCTGGTACTGGATCGGAGGCAACTACTATTTCAATTGTTACTGTTAGTCAGAGCGAGAAAAAAGGCGTTGTCTCCCCTCATTTATTGCCAGACCTCGCTTTATTGGATGCCGAACTCACTCTAGGTCTGCCACCCCATGTGACCGCAGCAACGGGTATCGATGCCATGGTGCATGCCATCGAGGCATTCACAACAAAGCGTTTAAAAAATCCCCTGTCTGATTGTTTGGCAAAAGAAGCATTACGACTCTTGGCAGGAAATTTACATAAAGCAGTGCATTCTGGTGGTGATATTGTGGCGCGAGAAAATATGCTACTTGGTGCTTGCCTTGCAGGCATGGCATTTACCAATGCCCCTGTAGCGGGGGTGCATGCTTTAGCCTACCCAATCGGTGCGAGATTTCATGTGCCACATGGGCTTTCTAATTCCTTAATGTTAGGTCCTGTGATGCGCTTCAACTTAGAGGCAGCACATGTTATGTATGCAGATCTTGGAAAAATTATTAAACCTGGATTACAAGGCTCAACGATGGAACAAGCTACTCAACTAGCCGAGTATCTTGGTAGCTTAGCTGGCGAACTGGGTCTACCAGAGCGTTTGGTTGATGTTGGTATTACTGCTGGTGATATTGACCAACTTGCAAGTGATGCTATGTTGCAAACCCGTTTACTGATGAATAGCCCGCGTGAAATTACTTTAAGTGATGCTTCAGCTATTTATAGCGAAGCCTTATGAGTGACAAAAAACCTTCCCCACCTAGTCGTGCTGATTTTGTTGCATTTGAGGAAATACATTCTAGGTGGATGGACAACGATGCTTATGGCCATATCAATAATGTTGTGTACTACTCATTTTTTGACACTGCCGTAAATCGTTATTTAATTGAACGCAATGTTTTGAATGTCAATACAAGTGATACAGTGGGTTTAGTGATTGAGACGCAATGTCAATATTTCTCACCAATTGCATATCCAGATTTGATTCATGTTGGCTTGAGGGTGGCACATTTAGGAAATAGTAGTGTCAAATATGAGCTTGCAATTTTCAAAAATGATGATGATATAGCCTCTGCAATGGGGTACTTTATACACGTATATGTAGACCGCAAGACTCATAAACCAATTCCGATTCCAGCGGCTGTCCGGGAAGTGCTAGAGACACTCATAACAGTCAATGGAACTTAAATTTACACTAGCAATACTTGGATCAAGTGCTGGGGAACTGGATTGAAAAAATAAGACTTACTTGATGTAGTATTAAGGTGTATTTAAACTACTTTTATGAATAAAAAATTGAACATAAAAGCTTTTTCCCTAATCTTTACTTTGTTATGCACTTATTCCTCTTGGGTATTTGGAGAATTAAATATGAATAATATGCCCGATTTAAGGACGGCTAAATTACATCTGGTATGCAGTGGGCTCCTAGAAGGTCAAGCACCAAAAGAAAGCTTTGATCAGGGGCTATGTGTTGGAATTATCTTGGGCGTTGAGGATAATGCCCATTTTGATAAGAAAATTTGCATACCAAAAAACATAGATATTAAAGAGCGGGTACAAGTGGTGAGGGACTATATTGCCACCCAGCCCAGCAGAATGGATGAGGCTTTTGCCTCACTTGTTTTTGATGCCCTGTTCCAAAAGTGGCCATGTAAAAATTAGTATCGGACTACCATCCAGTAGCCATCCCACTTCAACCCCATTTGACTGGGAAAAGTACACTCACCTTTTTGGTGCTTTATTGCCCGAACTTTGACGGATTGAGAGCTATTGCGAGAATCTCAAGGCAGATTAGATTAAATTCATATTCTTCTTAGCCTTAATAGGATATTAAGCGCTTAACTGAGGATTTTTTAGTCTTGGGTTGCCTATGACTATTCCTTATTTTCTTGTATAGCCACAAATCATGAAGTCATTTATTTGGGTAAATTTCGCTAATGATGATATTATTTTTTCTGAGCTAGCAAGCTATAAATTGAGGCAAAAGTAAGCAAATCCTTTATATAGCAAATCCCACCATATCATTTTTTAGAAAAATCATTTATGAACCAAGAGCAAATCAGTAAGGAAGTCCAGCTTGATAATTCTGGAGCAATCGAAAAAGGCTTGGAATTATTGATATTTAATAGTAGATGGATCTTAACGGTCTTCTACGTAGGCCTAGTGCTTTCCTTGATTATCTTAGCCATCAAGTTTGTGCAGGAATTTTTACATTTTGGTTTGACTTTCTGGAACAGCTCAGAAGCCGAGTTTTTAACTGGTGTATTGGCTCTTGTAGATAAGACGCTACTTGCCAATTTATTAATACTGGTGATCTTCTCGGGGTACGAAAACTTTGTATCAGTGATTGGTGCCGCTAAAGATAGTGACGATAGGCCCAGTTGGATGGGTGAAGTCGATTTTGCAGGACTTAAGCTCAAATTAATCGGATCTATTGTTGCCCTGTCTGGTATCAACCTGCTGGCTGCATTTTTAGAAATTTCTACTACCAATAAAAATGATTTGGGTTGGATGATTGCCATTCATCTTGTCTTTGTTGTTACAGGTGTCTTGTTTGCGCTTTCTGAGCGTGTCATGATCCATCACAAAAAATAATTTAAACATTGAGGGATATTAAGGAAGCAGGATGTTTTTTAAGAAATTAGAATTATCTGATGCTCCCTTGATGGCAGCCGCATTGGTTGGTGCCTGTCGAAAAGAGGCTTGGGCTAATGACTTGCAACCTCGATTTCTGGGTGTCTTATTTAAAGAGTTGCTAGGGTACGACTGTGATTTTTTAAGTTTACCTCCCGCTACTGTGCAAGACGTCTGCGATGCTATGCCTGTGAATTTAGTAGCGACATTTCCACCAGTATGCCCTGTACACAATCTGCTTAAACGGGAAGAATTGGTGGATTTAATGCTGGTAGCAGAGATGCTTTGTAATCCTGTGCCACCAGCGCTGTCTCAATCAATTGAATCTTGGGCGAATGAATTAGGGGTTCACAATCAGCGATTATTAGTTGGCAGAGATATAGCCAAAGGTGCTGTTGCAAGAGCGGAAGCTGATTTTTGGCGAAATGCGCTTGGCAAGCAAGATATGGAATCACCAGAATTCCCTGAGACCCTCAAACAGTTTGGAACTAGGGCATATGGTTTAACTCAAGTCGCAGATCCCATAGAAACAGCGCGTTGGGAAGCATTGCAAAACCTTCCCAGTGCTAGTTTTGGGCGACTGGTCTGGGAGTTTTATAAAAAAAGAGGTTTCTTATTCCCTGGTACCTTAGGTGGGGTTAATAAAGCTCTGGCACACCATGATTGGTTACATGTTTTATCTGAAACAGATTCTGATGGCCTAGGTGAAATAGAGGTGTTTGCATTTGCAGCTGCTACGTCAATTTCTCCTGCCTCTACCATGTTGTTTCTAGGGCACCTCAGTATTTTTCAGGCTGGCTTTTTAGTACATGTTATTAAAGGTGTGCAGTATGCTGGCCATGACCTAGAAACCCCCGAAGGACCTAAGCGGGTTGCAGATGCGATTAGACGTGGTAAGGCTTGCAATATTGACTTAATGGTGGGGCTAGACCCATTTGCTTATGCTGATCGTCCCATTACAGAATTGCGTCAATTATGGAATGTCATAGACCGCGCTGCTGATAACCCAAAACCATTCTCAAAATGGGATTAAGCGCTACCCACCCTAGATTTTTTTGCTAAACCACTTTGATTTTTAATTTTTAACCTTACTTCATTGGACTTGAAATAGATATGAACTTAAACCTAATAAAGGACCGTGAGGAGCTTTTATTTCTTCTGCACGAAGCGGCTGAGTTTGAGCATAGTGTGATGTGTAGCTATTTATATGCAGCCATGACCTTGAAGAGCTCCACCGATGAAGGTGTTACTCAGGAAGAATTGACTGCTATTGAAGGCTGGCGCAAGAAAATTCGCATCGTCGCTTTACAAGAAATGCTACACCTCAGTTTGGTCAATAACCTACTGGCTGCCTTTGGTTCGGCACCCCATTTTTCACGACCTAATTTTCCTATTCCAGCTGGGCGTTTCCCCCCGAATATTCAATTAAATCTTGCGCCATTTAATGAGTCAACTTTGCAGCACTTTATGTTAGTTGAAAAACCATTAGAAATAGATATCCCCGATGGAACAGCTTTCAGGCATCTGCCACATTATCACCGTGAGGTGCGCAGAGATCTCTACTCTCCCACCCCAACTGATTATCCATCGCAAGGTTACCTCTATCACGCCATTGCTAATGGCATTGATTTTCTTGCAGAGAGTCTAGGTAAAGAAGTACTTTTCTCTGGTGACACTCAATCTCAAGTTGGTAGCGCTCAATTTCCATTGCCTGGCTTATTTGCTGTGACAGATGTTGAGTCAGCCCATAGAGCTATTGAGGAAATTGTGATTCAGGGTGAAGGTGCTCCTGGTCATAACGAAGACTCGCATTTTTCATTGTTTCAAGATGTTTTGAATGAATATAAACAATTCAAAGCAGCACGACCTGATTTCGAGCCAGCTAGGCTCGCAACGGTGAATCCAATGCTAGTTGATCCTTTGAATCGAAAAGAAGGTACGCACATCACAGACCCACTGGCTATGAGAGTGGTTGATTTAGGGAATTGTTTGTATACCTTGATGTTGCATATTTTTGCGCAAGTATTTGCACCTCATCCATTGCCACAAAGAATGCGGACTGAATTAGCCCAAGCTGCAACCTCAATCATGTATGCCTTGACGGGTGTTGGTAATATTTCCACACGTTTACCCCTTAAAAAAGGCGGTGGCTTGATCGCTGCTGGATTGAGTTTTGAAATCCCGGGTTCTATTGGTCAATTGGCACAAAATTGTGCCGCTCAACTCTTGGGTGAACGTGCTAATGAATTGTTAGCCCTTGCTCGAGATATTGAGAAGACCATTCCACTGCCTGGAATTGTGGATATCTTAGAGGGCGCATCTAAAAAACTGACTAAGCTGCATACCGATTTTGAAGAGCATTTTGCATTGGTGATGGCTAACGGCAAACAAAGTCCCATGAGTGCGCCTAAAGCAGCCCCAGTGGCGACGGGACCCACTGTCTCGGCCGACCCTGCCAATTTCAATATTGCGGCTTCTAAGGACATTCGGATTCATTACGATACAAAACGTTGCATTCATTCGCGTAATTGTGTCCTAAATGCCCCTCAGGTCTTTATTGCTAATGTGAAAGGCCCCTGGCTGCATCCAGAAACCACTACCGCAGAGAATATGGCTCAAATTGCCCGAGACTGCCCATCAGGTGCGATTACCTTCCAGAGGTTGGATGGCGGCCCTCCTGAAGTGGCCCCCGAGGTTAATGTACTCAGAGTTCGAGAAAATGGCCCCTATGCTGTACATGCACAAATTGCCCTAGAAGGGCAGGAACCTATGTTTAGGGCGACCTTATGTCGATGTGGCAAGTCGCATAATAAGCCATTCTGTGACAGCACTCATCTTGAGGTTGGTTTTATTGCTACCGGTGAAAGGGTAGTCATTGAATCTGATGCGCTTGAGAATCGTGCTGGCGAGCTGTCCATTGATCCTACCCATAACGGACCGCTAGAGTTCACCGGCAATCTTGAAATCTGTGGAGGCACTGGCCACACTATTGAGCGCGTTCAAACAGCACGCTTATGTCGGTGTGGCGGATCCTCCAATAAGCCATTTTGTGATAACACACACGCCAAAATTGGATTTAAGTCAGATCAATAGCCATTCGCATGACGTCTACTTAGTGGCTTCATCGTCTTATATGGAGCCACGGCAAGTGCTAGGTAATAAGATCTGGGTAACTAAGATCTACAAAAGTTTAGCTTTTAATCAAGAGTGGTGGAGGTATTAGAGAGCCACCAATCAATTTTAAGATGGTCTTCACAATCAGCAGTATCAACACTGCATTAGCAAATATGAAGAGACCTATGGATAGGGTCTCAATATATCCAGACATTCCCCTGAGAACAAAAATAATGGAATCGAATGCAATGGCGGTGATACCAAAACTAAAGGCCCAATAGGACGCGGTAAATGGAGCATTAAAAATCCATTTAAGTACTCTAATTAATAATAAAAGTTGTAATAGCCCATATCCAAATAATGCTTGGGCAATAATATCTGGCTGACCACTGGTAATAAATAAATAGGCAATACAAGCAACTACTGGTGGCGCCAGCATGATCCCCATGGTTGGACGTAATGCTTCAGGTAAAGCTACATTGAAATACAGTCGATTAGCAATTAATGACTCCAGCATGAGCCATGAAAATAATCCAGCGCCAAAGAAAAGGCTTCCTATACCTTGGTAGCCAAGATAGCCTGATACGAAGGCGCTCACAAAGTTTCCAGCTACTGATGGTAAATACATTGCGGCGGTAACAGTACTAAGATCATGTCCACCCATCCAAGAACGCCCTAGAAAATAAATTCCATACGCCAATTGCACGGATGCTCCTATGACAAAGAGAATTTGGGCTAGAGAATGAGCATGGGGGTTGATGGCAACAGCGGCCAATAGAGTAGCTACGCCGCTAAGACCAATAAAACATGACTGAATTGGATGATTTAATTCAGCTAAAGCCTCGTCTTTATGTAACAAGCATTTTAAAAGGTAGCAGCTAATCAGAATCAGCCAAATGCCAAAACCGAAAAACATGATGGCTTCGCCAATGATTGGTGGCAAGTCCCAAGCTTTTGCAGCAACTCGCCAGCAATCACCTAAACCCACTAGGCCAAGGACTATGCCAAAAAAAGAGGCCGGAATGATTTTCATATTAAATTACCTCTAGGATTGAAATCTAAAAAGATCTTAACAAGTATGGATTGGCCTAGATGAGAGCTATTGAGAGGTTTGGTATTGGCCTGATTAAAATTGATTTAAGATCGATACTGCATGAGTTCGACTCGTATTATGTTTTAACCATTGGAGATATGATGAAACGAAATGTATTAAGTTTATTGTTTACCTTTAGTTTTTCCTTTCTTGCTCAGGCTCAAACGGGAGATTCTCTTATTCCAGTTTTGGCAAAATCGTGGCAGGGAACAACTTCTGAAACATCGATTAATGCTTCCAGTAAAAAACCTAAAGTAACAACACAAGATATTGCCTCAAGCCTTACTATCCTCAAACAAGATGGCAGACATATTGAATTTATTTATAAAAATGCTAATTACGAGGCATATGAAATTGGTACGATTTCAGCTGATGGTAAGCTATTAGAAATTGCCTACAAAGGCGGCTCTGGAAGTTATGTAATTTCAAATTCAAAATTAGCTGGGTGTGGTGCAGGCAGGGTAGGGGATGGGCTCTTTAGCAATTGGTTTAATTCCTATTACGCTTGGTGTGACGAATTAATTGCAGTGAAATAAATTAGCTAATTCAAGCGAGATCAGCTTGAGCTTTGAAAAATGGCGTTACTAAAAGTTAAAAACCCCTGTTATTGCTAGCAGGGGTTTCTTTGCTTTTTAGTTTAGCGAGCTTACCAAATAATCCAGTCGCCAGTATCCCACTCGGCCTGTGTGATGTA
>CAIMXN010000131.1 GCA_903845455.1 uncultured beta proteobacterium
AACCAATCCCCAAACCTTCTACTTTGCAGGTGAAATGTATACAACCGTTGGATACGGTGATTACAACCTTTCTGAACATTGGCGTATTTTGCCCATCATTATTTCCTTTTCAGGCATCTTCGCTGTTTCCATGTCTGGTGCAGCGATGTATTCCATGATGGGAACGCTATTAGGGCCTTCAAACCAGACTAGATCAACTCAATCCGGTAATTAACCTGGTCTTACTGGATTCTTTTGTTTAAAAACCAGATCAAGGACCCGTCCATTGGCCTCCTGAGAGCGAATTCTCCCTGGAAGCCATTCAAGGTCTTTTGCTAGCCAAATATCGACCTTGCGCTTATAGGGATCATTTTCACGCTGGATTAATGTGTAATGCCTCACTGAGGTCCTTCCTAAAGTAGGAATATCGTCTGAGAGCGCCACTCCATAGCTCTGAAATTGCCACATTTCTAGGGTGTTGTAGTCGACGACTGGTAAAGCCCGAATGCTGCCTGCCTCATCTATTTTGCCGTCTCCATTGAGTAATGAAGCAAATTGAAACATGAGGCTGAAACGATCTTGTGTCCCGGGCAATAAATCTGGAGTGAAATCAGGCTTTTCAGAAAAGAACATCTTCCCTCCTCCTTTAACATCCCGATCAAAGCGTGAATAGCGTGGGGGATTATTTCCCCGCTGCGTCCAATAAATACTAGGTGCTATGCCATAGGCGTCAACTGAGCCACGTGACTCGAATACAAATGGGCCAATAAAAGCGTATGGGATATTAATATGTAGCCGATAAGTGTCCCCATCAACAATCCAATGAAGCTCACCAGTTTGGTACTTTTGACCATCGACATAGGCGTCGTAATACAAGATTCCAGATTCTGGCAATCTGAAAGCCTGCCCCTGTTGTTCAAAGGCTCCGCCCTGCTCACCAGCTACATTCTCTACTAAACGATTCGAGGAAGTGGAAAGATCAGATGGAGGTAAATACTTCTTTTTGGGAGCCCGAGCCATTTTGATTTTCTTGGGTAGCTCGACCAGTAAATTTGCTTTGATCGTGAGCTCATCAGAAATGGCGTTAGGTAGTGAGTTGGATAAAAAAGGGATGCCGAAGAAAAGTACAAGATGCCCTAATACAGAAAGCATCAGAGCAGCAACTATGACTCTTAGCGATCTGCTACTCAGAGATGTTTTTTTCACCTATCAATCCAGCGATGCCTAAGACCATGCATAAACAATGCTCTAGGCTGAAATAAACTTCAGTACTTCAGGTAAATATTTAGAGTAGTCGGAAATCCCATGATCGCTACCCTCTAGCACTCGCTGATGTGCGCCAGGATAAAAGCCAACCATTTCTTGCCAGTCCAGTAACTCATCACCCTTAGCAGCCATTAAAAAATAGCGTGATGGATTGGTAATTGCCTCAACTTGTAGCGCTTTTAGTTCATCAATATATTCAGGACGAAAATCAAAAGGTTCGTCACTATCATATGCCGTCATCATGCCAACATGAGGCGCTAATTCTCTTGGGGCTCGAACCGCAGGATTGAGAGCTACCGCTTTAGAGCCATATTTCTCAGCAAGAAAATTAGCATAGAAACCACCAAGGGATGATCCAATCACCACCATCTCATCGTAGGTCGATTTTTCAATATGCTTGATGACCATAGCCATACTTTCCTGAGGTGAAGCGAGCAATTGGGGGCAATACCACTCAATTGAATTGGTATTGCTGGAGAGCGCCCTTAAAGCCTCTCCAGTCATCACAGCTTTGCTAGATTTTGGGGAGGAGCGAAATCCGTGAAGATAGACCACCAGCAAGGATGCCATTGGCTTTATGCCTTTTGACCTATTTCAAAGTTTGCCATCAACTCAAGGGCTTTTACCATTGCAGAATGATCCCATGCTTTACCACCATGAGCCGCGCAAGAATTAAACAGCTCTTGTGCAGTAGCGGTATTCGGTAGCGAGACTCCCAGGGCGCGTGCGCTGTTGAGGGCAAGATTCAAATCCTTTTGGTGAAGTTCAATACGGAACCCAGGATCAAACGTACGTTTAACCATGCGCTCGCCATGAACTTCCAAAATCTTTGAACTGGCAAAGCCACCCATCAATGCTTGACGAACTTTTGCAGGGTCCGCACCAGCTTTAGAGGCAAACAATAAAGCCTCAGCAACAGCTTCAATGTTTAATGCAACAATAATCTGGTTTGCTACTTTCGCAGTTTGCCCATCACCATTGCCACCAACCAAGTTGATGTTCTTGCCCATTAACTCAAAGATCGGTTTGATTTTTTCAAAGACTTTTTCATCGCCGCCTACCATGATGGATAGCGTGGCATTTTTAGCTCCTACTTCACCGCCAGAAACTGGCGCATCAAGATAATCGCAGCCAAGTGCATTAATCTTTTTGGCGAATTCTTTGGTAGCGATCGGCGAAATAGAACTCATATCTACCAGAGTCTTACCTTTAGACAAGCCAGATGCAATGCCATTCTCACCAAAGAGAACCTTTTCAACATCAGGGGTATCGGGGACCATCGTGAAGATAATGTCTGCTTTTTGAGCAACTTCAGCCGCACTGGTACATTGAATAGCTGAAGATTGTGCAATTTCAGGGGCAACTTTACTACGCGTATAGACAAAGACTTCATGCCCTGCTTTGACTAATTGACCCGCCATTGGCGCGCCCATAATGCCTAAACCCACAAAACCCAGTTTTAGTTTGGTACTCATTTTTTGTCTCACTTCTGATTGAATAATAGAGAGTCATCTTAACAAAATTAGCCACTTTAGGGCCTAGTGCCCATTCAACAGTGCAGTACATAGATATTGCTAAAAGTGCGCTACTATAATCATATAATCCTTCAATAAAGGAAAATATTCCCATGAAATATGCGCAAATCGCCCTCCTATCAGCACTTTTAGCCACTGGGCCATCTTTGTCTGTGGCACAAACAAAACCCATTGATAAGCCTATGGTGATTGATGCTGCAGTCACGAGTAATCGCTATCAACTATATGAAGGTGATGTCACTAACGTAGATAAAAAGACGCGTACCATCACCTTTAAAAATAAAGAAGGTGAATCCAAGTTCGTTGCCGGCCCTGAGATAACTAACTTTGCACAGATAAAAAAAGGTGACCACCTTAACGTTAGTTACGAACTAGCCGTAGTGATTGAGTTAATCAAGACCAAAAGCACTGGCATTCGTAGCAAAGTAGAGACTGAATCTGTTAATAGTTCAAAGGTAGGTGAAAAACCCTCTGAAAAAATTACAAATACTACAACTATCATTGTTGATATTGTCGCAGTGGACCGCGACAAAAAATTGGTTTCTGTTAAAGGCCCCAGTGGCAAGATAACCACTGTGATGGTAAAAAATCCAGCCTTATTAAATGATGTTGCAGTTGGTGAGCAAGTTAAGGTAACTTATTCAGATGCAATGGCAGCATCTATTACAGCAGCAAAGAAGTAAGGAATTAACAGAATTTAATGCAGGGAAATATTTTTAGTATCAGGCTCTACTCCACCCTCGTTTTAATCACCTTTCTCTCAGCCTGCGCTAATACTACTAGGCCGGGAGCAGTAGGTGTAAATCGATCCCAGTTCATGATGATTTCATCTTCCGAGGTGGATCGACTCTCGGCTATCAGCTACAACGATCAAAATGAAAAAGCCAAAGAAAAAAATGCGCTCGTTACGTCTGGCCCTACATATGATCGCTTGAAGCGTATTGCCAATCGCTTAATTCCTCAAACTGGTGAGTTCCGTGACGATACGCGCCAATGGAATTGGCAGTTAACGCTGATCAATGCTTCAACACTTAACGCTAGCTGCGCCCCAGGTGGAAAGATTACTTTTTATACTGGAATTATTGAACAACTCAATTTGAGTGATGATGAAATCGCCGCCATCATGGGTCATGAAATCGCTCATGCTCTTCGCGAACATGGACGCGAACGTCTTTCTCAAGCAATGGCACAAAGTGCGGTGACTAATTTGGCACTGGCTGCAGCCGGTGGATATGGCTCGGCTGTGAGCGCTGCTAATCAAGTGGCTCAGTATGTACTGGTATTACCAAACTCTCGCCAAAATGAATCTGAAGCAGATGCTATTGGTTTGGAGTTAGCAGCCCGTGCTGGATATAACCCTCGGGCAGCCATTAGTGTGTGGCAAAAAATGATTAAAGCTACTGAAGGTAAAAATCCTCCAGAGTTTTTATCTACCCACCCATCGGGTGAAACACGGATCGAGCAATTAACAGCACTGATGCCATCCGTTGAGCCACTGTATCAATCCTCTAAAAAAGTTACAGCCAAGCAATAAATTTACTTTTTTTGCTTAGCTGAAACGGCTGGATTAGACAGTACATTTAGTGGTGGCTTTGGAGTACTCGCCGGGTTTGCTTCTACTGAGGCAGGTTTTGGATCTGATAGGCCAGGTGATGTAGGTGAAACAGGGGCTGCAGTTGGGGGCTTAGTAAATACGTCAGGACCTAGTCCTGCAGCAAACGCAGAACAAGTCAGACTAAAAAGCAAAAGGCCAGCAATCCGTCTCATCAGTCAGATTATTTCACAAAAAAGTTGCTTTGCAGGATGAAATGATTGACTTGTATCAAGAATGAAGAGATTAATGCCCCGAAAAAGATGGGCACCAATCTCAAACTTCCACTAAAGATTGGGCCTTTTTAAGTCTAGAACTTGCTTGTGCCAATAAACGATAGCGACTTTCACTGACTCTACTCTGCAAAACAGCCTTATAACGTTCACGTTGGAGCCACTCAATAATGATAACGGCAACAAAAGCAATTGAAATGTAGGAGGCAAAAACAAATCCCTCCTGCAGGGTTGGTGGTTCATATGATTCAAATGGGGGCACAAAAAAGTAAAAGGATATTGGGATGGATAAAATAATTGTTAGCAAACTTGGACCAAGACCATAAATCAGTGCGATGATGATCGTATTGACGATAAAGAAAGTCATTGGCAAACTGGCTTGTAAGAATGCATGCATACTGAATCTAACGGAGAAAGCCAAAAAAACACCAAATACCGCTAAAAAATAGCCTTGGTATCCCATAGGGGGCCAACATTTCGCATTTTTAGTCTGCATCAGTAATAATCCATTTATCGACAACCGTATTAAACCGCAAAGTAATCTATAGCTCAATCATGACAGCAAACTCAGACCAACAAGAGGAATTCGAGTCATTTTATCAAGGTAATACTGGACATGCTGTGATTATGTTGCCTGGACTTTGTGGCTCAGAACTCGAAATGGGGGCTATTCCTAGACTGATTAAGCAATCTGGCCATACTGTAGCCATCCCCCACATCCCAGGATATTCAGCGCATACAAAGATTACGGATTACTCAGAATGGATTGAAAGTGTCGATATATTAGCCCAAAACCTCTTGCGATCGCATACCAGCATTTCTATGGTCGGCTTAAGTATGGGGGCCACTCTTTGTCTTGCTGTAGCCGAGCAAAATCAGAGTATTCAAAGCCTCGTTCTTTTAGCGCCAGTGTTGTCATTTGATGGCTGGGCAACACCCTGGTACCACCCCCTCCTTTCAATTATGTATAAGTTGGGAATACGCAATTGGCATTACAAGGAAAGCGCACCCTACGGTGTTAAAAATCAAGAATTACGTCGTCGCATCGAGCGTGCTGT
>CAIMXN010000132.1 GCA_903845455.1 uncultured beta proteobacterium
AACTGCAGATTACTTATGGAGTACTGCTGAATAACTCTGATTGTTATAGGTTTGATTAGTTTGTCCTACAGCCCATAGCTAACCATACTCAATAATCTTGGGGGCGATAATGACAACATTTACCACTGAAGATAGACAGCAACTTGAGCAAGAGCCAATACCCTTTTTTGGCATTTGTTATTTGACTGATCAATCCACGCAAATCAAAAATCAATCATCAAACCCAGCTCCAAAGAAAAGTCAGGTGGAATATCGCATTGACGATAGCAGTGAAGATCTGGAGGAATAAGTTTTAATGCTCTTTGTGTTTCTTACCGAATTTCTCGGGGTTGCCGTTGCAGTAAAGACACCAATCCTTGATTTCATCTGAAAGTTTTTCTAGGTCGGCTAACTTCAGAGCCTTGAAATCCATGAGGCTAATGATGCCCGTCTCTCTTAATTGGCTTATAGCTTTTTTTAATTCGCTCATTTGGTGATCTTTCTAGACGATATTTCTACTGGAATCGCAGTTTATACGATTAGCTTGACAGCAATCTTGGCCTTTATTCTTCTCTTTGCCTTATTTTGGTGATTTTTTAGTACTTAGCCAAAGTTAACTACTTTTAGCTGTTTTTTATAACTTTTCTATCGAATTCATTATTTTGCTGTCATGCAACATTCACAAACAAGGCGCATACTATCTAAGTAGTAACCCTTATACTTTAACAGAAGGAGCCTTAAATGACACAATTATTGAGTCTCTTTAATCAAGTTTTTGGCAATCAAACCAAAAGCAACGATTTAGAGCATTACATCAACAGCCACAACCCTAATAGCCATCAGCAAGTAGAAGAGCTTACTCGTGACTACCTATACCACTACACCATATCAAGGGGGCTATAAATCATGCAAAAGATTGAACATGTTTTACATGATCTCTGGGATGCTTGGGTAGAAGCTAGAACTGAATACGCCAAGCAGTATGTGATCCGCAACGGTCGCATGGATTAATGGATGTTAACTACTGAGTTTTTATCTAGAAATCAGATTGCAAAATACGGATCTTGGTTAAAAGCCCAAGATCCGCAAACTCTTCACAACTACTTTGGCTACTCGATGGGTCAAGAAGCGATTGACTCACTGGTTAAGCAGTTTGAATGCAATCCTAAAAATAACCACTTCCTTATTGCCAAGGTTGATGGTCAATGGGCTGGCACGATTCATCTGGCCACTCACGGACAGGAAGTTGAGTTTGGTGTCATCGTAGCCTTGCAATATCGCAAACAAGGGATTGCTAACACCTTGATGGACGAGGCTAAGTTTGGCAGAAAGCTAAACACTAATGAAAATATAAAAGATCGTTTGATTTGGAAGCACCTTACTCAGAAAAAAGATCGTTATAAAGATGACTTCATTAAACTAGATGAGCGTATGAATAAATATGCCCTTACATTTGGAGACCACGATGAATAAAAATATTTTACTTCATACCCCAGGGGTGGGGACCTGCTTGACATTAACTACTATTGCCGTGGTGGCTACAGTAATAATCGTCAACCTGACTGGTTGATTCTTGTCAATACCTCACACAAAGCCGTCCTTGTGATGGCTTTTTTATTTAGTTGAACATTATCGGCATCACCGCAGAGTCTAATGCCTCGCAGTCTTTCAATTTGCAGCTTGTACCTTAGATATGAGCCAACCAAACGGTTACAACTCCTATTTTGTATGACTAGGAATTTAGCCAGATTAACTTTTTTTGTATTGAGTCTGGCAAGGTTGAAAACCAAACTTTATCGTTGCCTACGGATGGCAAAATTTGTCCGTATTCAATCATTAGAGAAGGTGCAAGTTCATCTAGATATGCCCATATTTGATGGCTAGAAAGCTTAGTGGTCATCTGAATCGCAATTTCAATCTCAATAAGTAGTTGTTTTTTTACCTGCTCACTACGCCCAAGCCGAATCTGACCACTCATAAAAATATGATGCTGATCTAGCAAGATGCCACCTATAAAACAGTCGTGAAGACTAAGCTCTTTAAAGATGACTTGAGCAAAGTAAGCCTCGGCACCAGTAACATTCGCATGAATATTAGTAATCGCTTGTGCCAGGGTGAATTTTTGATGGGTATTTAACGATATACCCGCGTAATAGATGCTATATGTAGCCATCTTAGCCTCCAAAGAAGTTAAGTTCAAATGCTAGCGTTGATTTATTAAATATTTGTTACATGAAGTGTATAAAGAGAATTTTTAGCTTGTCCAGCACGGTTCGGTGTTGGCCTGTTCAATAAAGAAGTCCCCTTCTCTCATAACCATCTTTTCAAATGAAACCCCCAATTAATGCGATAAAAAACCAGCCCTAAAGCTGGTTGGTGGGGCTTAAGATCAGTAATGATCTTTTATTTATTAAGTAGGCAACTCTGTACTAGGTGGTGTGATGCTAGTAGCCACTTTCTTTGCTGGTGCTTTTCTTACAGCAAGCTTTTTCACGGGTGATTTCTTAACAGCTGGTTTCTTGGTTGTTGCTTTCTTCACTTTAGCGGCCTCTTTCTTGGCGACCTTTTTTAAACTTTTCTCAGCAGCATCAGCTACTGCATTAACCAGTTTTCTACCTTCTTTAAAAGCCCTGATTCCAGCATCAGCAACATCATGTGCTACTTGACCTAATTGCTCAGCACCCTGGGGTACTTTCTTTTTAGTAGCTTTATACCAAGCAGTTAATGCAGTGCGAGCGTCCTTTAAATGTTGATCAACGGATTTACCTTCCATTTGATTGAGAATGATTTTCACCTTTGCTTGATAGGTCTCCATGCGTTTAGTAGCCTCTGTGGCAACAGCGCCTTGCAGTGCCTTTAATTGAGCCATATCTTGGTTAGCAGCCGTTTTAGCATAACTAAGAGCGTAAGCCATGCTACTTTTAAGCTCAGCGGCATGATAATCACTGAGTTTTTTAGCGGTCGCAAATAGCTGGTTTGATAATGCAAACAGTTCTTTGCTTTTTTGTTGCTGTGCTAGTTTTTTATCTTGGGACTTCATGGACCACTCCTTGATATTTTTATTATGGATTAAGGGTATTAAGTTTTGTATGTAATTTCTTGGGATCGTGATTGCCATATACACACCAGCATTTAATTTCTTCAAATACGTTATTAAGATCTATAGAAGATAGTTTTTGCATATCCTCTAGACTCAGATGGCCACGGTCTTTTAATTGTGCAATGGCTTCTGGATAAGAATATTTACCCAGATGATCAACTGTTAAAAACTCAAGATTGGGAGATTGATTTGGGTCTGGCATCACAGCTGAGACCTGTAATTCAGTGGGACA
>CAIMXN010000133.1 GCA_903845455.1 uncultured beta proteobacterium
AGTGCCTACTCCAATAGTTACTCCACTAGTACAGGCTGGTAGTGATGTTGCAGCAGGCTCTGAAGCTTGCCCAGCTTCGGATGCAATTATTCCAAGCTATAAAACTTCTTCTCCCAAAAAATCTGGCGATATGGTGTATGTCCAAGTCAAATCGAAGCAAGTCATTTGTATAGCAGATGCTTCAGGTAGGATTCAAAATAGAATGCTCGAGCCTGGTGCGGGAGCCTCTTTTTATGGCAGGCCACCCTTTAAGGTTCTCAGCTCAGGATTGGGGCAGTTGGATGTCTATTTTCAGGGCTCTAAAGTGCGCCCTGAAAACTTAGATGGAAAAACAATATTGTTGGAGGCGAGTGATATGACTCAGCCTGTGACTCCTGCAGATTCTCAATTGCGCTAAATTCTTTGCTGAGGTGGGTAGTTCTTAGACGGCAGATTCGTTGGTCTCACCAGTACGAATCCGAATAGCCTGTTCAATAGGGCTCACGAAAATCTTGCCGTCACCAATTTTTCCAGTGTGCGCCGCCTTGGTAATAGCCTCAATAGCAGGCTCAACAAGATTGCTTGGAACTACTACCTCAACTTTTACCTTAGGCAAAAAGTCGACAACGTATTCTGCGCCACGATAAAGCTCGGTATGACCCTTTTGACGGCCAAAACCCTTGACTTCGGTGACGGTAAGGCCGGTAACGCCTACTGCAGCCAAAGCTTCGCGAACTTCATCCAATTTGAACGGTTTAATGATTGATGTAATGAGTTTCATGTAATTCTCCCTAATGCAGTAATCATACCTAGAACTGGCTCAATTGCCAAAAAGAAGACGCCCAAACTGCTTTTTTGCCTGTCTTTATGCTCTAAATCGCGAGGTAATAGGGTAGCGCCAATCTCGGCCAAAGGCGCGTGTCGTCACTCTGACACCTGGCGGTGCTTGGCGGCGCTTATATTCATTGAGCTTAATTAAGTAGGTGACTTTTTCAACGCTCTCAGGATCAAAGCCAGCCGCAATGATTTGTTCGATCGACTGATTCTGCTCCATATAACGCTCGACAATGGCATCGAGTACCTCATAGGAGGGGAGGCTGTCTTGATCTTTTTGGTCAGGACGCAATTCGGCTGATGGCGCGCGCGTCAGAATGCGTTCCGGAATAACGGGTGCGATGCTGTTGCGATAAGCGCACAAGCGATAGACCAGGGTTTTGGCAATATCTTTGATGACTGCAAAACCACCCGCCATATCCCCGTAGAGAGTGCAGTAACCGACGGCCATTTCACTCTTGTTGCCGGTAGTCAGTACTAGACGTCCGGTTTTATTGGACAACGCCATGAGCAGGGTGCCACGTACACGCGCCTGAATATTCTCTTCAGTAGCATCCATCTTGAGGTCTTTGAATTGCTCTGCTAAAGCTTTTTCAAAAGCATCTACTGGTTTGCTAATGGGGATTTCGTCGTATTGCACGCCAAGGTTCTTTGCCATTTTGCGGGCATCAATCCAAGAGATGTCAGCGGTATAGCGTGAAGCCATCATGACAGTACGTACTTTATCTGCGCCTAAGGCATCCACAGCAATCGCCAACACTAAAGCTGAATCGACACCACCAGATAAGCCGATGATGACACCAGAAAAACCATTTTTTTGCACATAGTCACGTACCCCTAAAACCAATGCTTGATAGGCCTGTGCTTCAACGCTTTGTGGGGGAGTAATTACCCCTTTTTCTAATTGACCAGCTTGATTAATGCTGACAAAACCAAGACCGCTTTCAAATTGTGGCATAGCCATTACTAATTCACCTGTGGAGTTCAGTGCAAATGAACCCCCATCAAATACCAACTCATCCTGACCACCAACGGCGTTCACATAGAGCAGGGGCATTTTAGTCAGGGCGATATGTTGGCGTAAAACTTCAATACGTAAGGCTTCTTTTTTCAGATGATAAGGAGAGGCATTGGGTACGAGAAGTACCTGAGCGCCAGCACTATGGGCTTGCTTTGCAGGATCAATATGCCAAGCATCTTCACACAGTATGAGTCCATATTGAATGCCATCACATTCAAAAACACAGGGTTCATTGCCAGGCACAAAATAGCGAACTTCATCAAAGACTTCATGATTAGGTAATTCTTGCTTTGCATAGCCTGCTATCACTTTGCCATTACACAAGACTGAAGCAAAGTTTTGTAAACCAGTGGATGTTTTTTTAGGGTGACCGACTATGACTGTGAGGTCTGGAAAGCTCGCAAGTTCCAACATCAAGCTGTCGAGTTGCTGCTGCGCAGCCTCAATAAAAGCAGGGCGCAGTAATAAATCTTCTGGTGGATAACCTGTGAGTGAAAGCTCTGGCGTTAATACGAGTTTGGCACCTTGTTTAAAGGCGTCTTCAGAGGCTTTGTAAATAAGCTGCGCATTACCGACCAAATCACCCAACAATGGGTTGATTTGGGCTAAGGCAATATTGTGTGAGCTTGCTCCTGATTTCAAGATGATTTTTGCTGCTTATGAATGTGCTTTGTTATAACGTGCAATGCCTTCCAGAATTTCTGCATGAGCATCAGCAACGCCACCCCAGCCTGCTACCTTTACCCATTTGCCTGGTTCGAGATCTTTGTAGTGCTCGAAGAAGTGTTGGATTTGGTTTAAACGCAAGGGGTTGATGTCTTCTGGTTTTTGCCAATGGGTGTAGATTGGCAAAATCTTGTCTTCCGG
>CAIMXN010000134.1 GCA_903845455.1 uncultured beta proteobacterium
ATGAACAAAAGTCAGGCCTCGTTTTTTACCTAGGCGCTCTGCGTACTTAAAAGCATCACTATAGGATTCGCCGTGCAAAATGATTTCCGTCCAAGAGCCACCCCTAGCTTTAACAGCATCAATCTTGACGCTAGGGGTAGTAATCGGCATCACAATGACTGCCTTGCATTTCATTTTGGCGGCAGCAAGGGCCACGCCTTGAGCATGATTACCTGCAGAAGCTGCTATCACTCCGCGTTTTATGGCTACCGGGGATAAATGGGCCATCTTGTTATAGGCGCCACGGAGTTTGAAGGAGAAAACGGGTTGGTTGTCTTCCCTTTTCAGTAGGACCTGATTGCCTAAACGTTTGGTAAGTTCAGGCGCGAGCTGGAGCTCGGTTTCTCTGGCTACGTCATAGACGCGAGCCGATAAAATTTTCTTTAAATAGTTCGTTGCCATCCAATGAGCGTACCACGGATGGCTCCTAAGCCCTTAGATTTGCAAGGGTTTATCCCTTTGAGCAACAACTTTCCCCATTTCCTGCCACTATCAGGTTCGCTCAATTAAAATGCTTATTTATCAAATATGTTGCTATGAACGCCCCATTAGCTTTGAACCAGTTGTTGGATGCTGAGGCGGATTCCCCCCGTCTTCGTGAAATTCCCTACAACTACACCTCCTTTTCTGATCGAGAGATTGTTATTCGCTTATTGGGTGAGGAGTCTTGGCGCGTTCTAAATGAGTTGCGTGGTGTTCGCCGCACAGGTCGTTCTGCTCGCATGTTATTTGAAATCCTAGGCGATATTTGGGTAGTTCAGCGCAACCCTTTTTTGCAGGACGATTTACTAGATAGTCCCAAGCGCCGTCAGCAATTAATCGATGCTCTTTGGCATCGTCTAGGTGAAGTTAAAAAACGCAACAGTGGTGATTCTGTTGATCAAGTAGAAATCTTATTAAATGCGGCTTATCGTGCCGTTGAGAGTTTTGAAAACGGCTTTAAAGAAGTTGAGCAAATTCGTAAACGTGCTCGCAAGGAATTAGGTCGTCACACTGCTGCTGACAATATTTGTTTTGATGGCGTGTCACGCGCTGCACATGTGACTGATGCAACCGACTGGCGTGTTGAGTTTCCATTAGTTGTTCTAAAGCCCGATTACGAATCAGAAATTCCTGGCTTAGTTAAGGCATGTGTTGAATTGGGGCTCACGATCATTCCTCGTGGAGGCGGTACTGGCTATACAGGCGGCGCTATTCCTCTATATGCCATGTCTGCAGTCATTAATACTGAAAAGCTCGAGCAAATTAATGGAGTCAAGAGCAAGCGCTTACCCGGCCTTGATCATGATGTGCCTACTATCTTTACTGGCTCTGGGGTTGTCACCCGTCGCGTTTCTGACGCAGCAGAGCTTGCTAGCTTAGTGTTTGCAGTTGATCCCACCTCTGCAGATGCCAGTTGTATTGGTGGCAATATTGCCATGAATGCGGGTGGCAAGAAAGCGGTTTTGTGGGGCACTGCTCTGGACAACTTAGCAAGCTGGCGCATGGT
Source organism: uncultured beta proteobacterium (assembly GCA_903845455.1). Classification (GTDB taxonomy): domain Bacteria; phylum Pseudomonadota; class Gammaproteobacteria; order Burkholderiales; family Burkholderiaceae; genus Polynucleobacter. Next base: position 1,529 of record CAIMXN010000134.1, read on the forward strand.
TGATCCCCAAGGTAATTGGTTGGATGTGGAACGTC
>CAIMXN010000135.1 GCA_903845455.1 uncultured beta proteobacterium
CGGTTATGCCAAAAGAATCCAAAACAATCGGGATATTTTTTCTTCGCATCGGCCTCAGTCTCGCGCTCAAGAGCAGGAGAATCCATACGCCCAAACATTTCTTCTTGCACAAGGGCTTGGCGAATGAACAGTTCCCGTGCCATCACCGCATCATGAGGTTCATAGCGTACCCGCCTACCGTGATAAATCGGTAAGCCATATAAGGTGCCCCGCTCAAAGGCCATGACTTCACCTTGGCGGTTATCCCAGAAGGGATCGCTTAAGGACTTGATGAGGCGATGAGCCGCTACACGCTCAACCCATTGCGGTTCAATCTTGGCAATCGTCCTGGCATACATGCGATTAGTCTCTTGCAGCTCTCCTGCCAGAATCCAAGCACCTGCTTTTTTGCCGATGGTAGAGCCTGGCCAAATGAATGGCCGAATCCCACGAGCGCCGATGTATCCGCCAGTTTTACTGCCGCGCTCTTGTGACTTTTCATCTTCTTCTTTTTTGGCAACGTAACCCAATAAACCGGTTAGTAATGACAAATGTACCTGTTCATAGGTAGCGGCTAGGGCGTTTTCTTTCCAGCCCTTCTCCCCTAGCATCGTATGCAGTTGACCGTGCACATCACGCCATTCTCGTATGCGCCGCGGCGACAAAAATTTACTTCTACAAAGGGTTTCTAACTGGCGATTGCTATGTTTATGCTGTAAAGCCTCTTGATACCAATTCCAGAGTTTTACAAAACTCAAAAACTCTGAGCGCTCATCTGCGAACTGCAGATGGGCTTGATCAGCTGCCGCTGCCTGCTCAAGCGGTCTCTCACGCGGATCTTGGGTCGCGAGTGCTGATGCAATGATCGTCACTTCACGCAGTGCATTTTGATCTTTGGCGGCTAATAATATTCTGCCAATGCGAGGATCTAGCGGTAAATCAGCCAGTTGTTTACCAATCGCAGTTAGTCTGAAGTGGTTATTCAGGTCTTTACCTTCAGCATCTGGTAACTCATCTGATTCAATTGCGCCTAACTCATCTAAGAGTTGCACGCCGTCGGCAATTGCTCGACCCAAGGGTTTATCAATAAATGGAAACTCTGCAATCTTGGGCAGGCGTAAAGCACTCATGCGTAACAAGACAGCCGCTAATGAGCTACGTAAAATTTCTGGGTCAGTAAATTTAGGTCGGCCTAGATAATCTAGCTCGCTGTAGAGACGAATACAGATGCCATCCGACACGCGTCCGCAACGACCTGCCCGTTGATTGGCTGCGGCCTGAGATATCGGTTCAACCTGCAGTTGCTCAACCTTATTACGATAGGAATAGCGCTTCACTCTGGCTAAGCCACTATCAATCACATAACGGATATTGGGGACTGTTAAGGAGGTCTCAGCGACGTTGGTCGTCAAGATAATGCGACGACCATTACCAGGACTAAAGACTCTCTCCTGTTCTGCAATCGATTGACGGGCAAATAGGCTTAAGACCTCCGGATGAAAACGTTGTGCCAGCACGTGATCTTTGCGCAATGCCTCAGCGCAATCACGAATCTCCCGTTCGCCTGGTAAGAAAACCAGTACATCACCTGCTCCAGACGAGCCCTCACGCCACACATTCGCAATCGCCTCCGTTACTGCATCAGGGATTTCTTTAGCTTCTTTTGATTCTTTTTTGCCATCGGGTTTGACATCGGGCTCTAAGGGCACATAACGCTGCTCGACCGGAAACAACCTACCACTTACCTCAATCACTGGGGCAATCTTGCCGTTGATCGTAAAGTGCTCGGCAAAGCGCTGTGCATCAATAGTGGCAGAGGTAATGATGAGTTTGAGATCTGGCCGTTTTGGCAGTAGACGTCTGAGGTAGCCCAACAGAAAGTCAATGTTGAGACTGCGTTCATGCGCTTCGTCAATGATGAGTGTGTCGTAGGCACGTAACTGAGGGTCTTTTTGGGTCTGCGCCAACAAGATACCGTCAGTCATTAATTTGATTGAGGCGCCTAGTCCAGTCTTATCAGAGAAGCGTACCTGATAACCTACGTCTTGACCCAGAGGTGTACCCAGCTCGTGAGCAATCCGCTTAGCGGTCGCTGTGGCAGCGATCCTGCGAGGTTGAGTGTGCCCTATCAGCTTGCCACCGTTCATCGTGCCGCGACCCATATCAAGGCAGATCTTGGGTAATTGGGTGGTCTTACCCGAACCAGTCTCACCACAAACAATCACGACCTGGTGTGAGAGCAATGCATCCTTGATGATTTGACGTTGCCCAGAGACCGGTAACTCCTCTGGAAAACGGATCTCCAGCTTGTGTGAGGTGTTGGAAGCAGGCACAGGCTTGGACGTCACTGGGGGTTTTTGTTGGTTTATAGGCTCTTGCACCCTATAATTTTCTCACTATGCCAACAAATGCACCAAACCACGCTCAAAGCAGCGAAGAATCCAGCTCTAATTTTCCTTTCGTAGGGTGGTTGCGCGATGTCGCGCCTTACATTCATAGCTTCCGCGAAAAGACCTTTGTAATTGCCTTTGCCGGTGAACTCGTGCAAGAAATCGGCCTTGAGAACCTAATCGAAGATATCGCCATGCTCCATGCGATGGGCATGAGAATCGTTCTGGTACACGGAATTCGCCCGCAGATTGAAGAACAACTCACGCTCAGGAAAATCAAAAGTAAGTTTGGTAAGAGCACGATGCACAACTATCGGATCACTGATGCTGCAGCTCTGGAGTGCGTTAAAGAAGCTGCCGGTGAATTGCGTCTCGATATCGAAGCCGCTTTTAGTCGCGGTTTGCCAAACACACCAATGGCTGGGTCCCGCATCTCTGTAATCTCCGGCAACTTTATTACGGCGATGCCTGTGGGCGTTGTCGAGGGGATTGATTACATTCATACTGGTCTCGTTCGTAAAGTCGACTCCACTTCGATCAAACTTTCGCTCGATAGTAATAAGATCGTGCTGCTTTCACCTCTAGGTTTCTCCCCAACAGGACAGGCGTTTAATTTGGCTTTCGAGGATGTCGCAGCATCCACAGCTGCATCACTGAAAGCGGACAAACTGATCTTCTTAACTCCTTATGAAGGATTAAAAGATGAAGAAGGCGATTACATTACTGAACTCTCAATGCCGCAACTGCAGGAATACGTTGCGCAACATCACACAGAGCTCGATTTAGGTATAAAGAGTTTGCTCAACATCTCAGGCAGAGCAATCCGTGCCGGCGTGAGCCGCGTGCACTTTCTGCCCTGCAACCGAGACGGTGCTTTACTCGAAGAGTTATTCACCCATGATGGTATTGGCATGATGTTGGCATCTTCAGATATTGAGAACTTACGCGAAGCCAATCAGGATGATGTTGGTGGAATTTTGCAACTCACCATGCCACTTGAGGAAGAAGGTATTTTGGCGGCTCGTGGACAGGATGTCATCGAACGTGACATTCAACGCTTTTCAGTCATTGAACATGACCGCGTCTTATTTGGTTGTGCCGCCCTCTTCCCATTCCCCAATGGTGTGGGTGAACTAGCCTGCTTAGCGGTTGATCCCGATGTCCAAGGATCGGGCGATGGCGAACGTCTATTAAAACGCGTAGAAATGAGAGCAAAACAAGAAGGTATTAAGCGTTTGTTTGTTCTGACGACGAGAACCGAACACTGGTTCTTGAAGCGTGGCTTCAAGAGGGCTACGGTTGATGATTTGCCTGAAGAAAGAAAGCAAATCTATAACTGGGATCGTAAATCGATGGTCTTAACCAAAGACCTATAAGATCACATTCAGAATTTAATAGCCTCACCAATAGATAATCAGTATTTAGAAAGGCATTACAGATGGCACGCATGGTTCAATGCATCAAACTCAATAAAGAAGCTGAAGGCTTAGATTTCGCTCCACTTCCAGGCGATTTGGGTAAAAAGATTTGGAGCCAAGTTTCCAAAGAAGCTTGGGCGGCTTGGCTTAAACAGCAAACGATGCTGATTAACGAGAATCGTTTGAATATGGCAGACCCACGCGCGCGCCAATACCTATTGAAGCAAGTTGAAAAATATTTCTTTGAAGGTGGCGCAGATACTGCTCAGGGTTACGTCCCCACAACGGAGTGAGTGCTGCACTCCAACAATTGATCTATCGCAAGATAAGCAGTACATTCTGAAAAAATCTTTTCAACAGTAGTTGACTTAGAGAATTTGGAAGCATAGGATTGAATCGTGGTTTGACAGATATAGTGTTTCTCCACATTGGCGAAAGCCACTTTAAATGAGCGCATCTATGCGCTCATGGGCATCGGAACAATTTAACTTCCGATTGTCTGCGCCATGTTCAGCATGGCAAACAGACCCGATGGGAGAGAAAATCCCCCGTCGGGTTTTTTAATTTACAAAATGATCCGCTCAACACCAGCAGCATTGCTCACCAGCAAAATATGGGCTTTCTCTTTAGCGAATAAACCCACGGTGATTACGCCAGCAATTTGGTTGATGCGAGACTCCATATTTTTAGGGTCAGTAATTTGTAAACCTGCAACATCTAAAATCCAGCCGCCGTTATCGGTCACAAAAGGTTCCTGAGCGGCCTTTACCAATCGTAAGGAAACCTGACCGCCCAACTTTTCAAGCTCTCGAGTCACCACGCCTTGCGCTAAAGAAATAATTTCTACTGGCAGGGCAAAATTTCCTAGTACTGGAACTTGCTTTGAGGAATCACAAATGCAAATGAATTGTTTAGCCATTGAGGCAATGATTTTTTCGCGGGTTAAGGCTCCACCCCCGCCCTTGATCATGTGACCGGCTGGATCGATTTCATCTGCACCGTCCACATAGGCAGGTAAGCTACCCACATCATTGGGGTTGAGCACCTTAAATCCATGTTTTAGTAAACGTTCAGTCGTTGCGTTAGAGCTGGAGATGGTTCCAGCAAAATGATCTCGATGTGGTGCTAAGGCATCAATAAAACAGTTGACCGTGGAGCCCGTGCCAATCCCCAGAATTTGACCAGGCGCGAGCTTGAGCACCTCGTCACGAGCTGCTTCTCCCACCATTTGTTTTAATTGATCCTGATTCATGATGTAGCAAATACCTTTGTAGATTTGGAGGTAGATGGAATATTCCATCTATCATATGATATTCAGAGGCAACCTTATTAAAGAGTATTCCGTTTCCCTATGACTAGCCCTTCAGCACTAAGCCAACTTAAGACCTTAACCACCGTGGTAGCCGATACGGGTGATTTTGAGCGTATGCGGGAATTTCAGCCACAAGACGCTACTACCAACCCATCCCTCATCCTCAAAGCTGCCCAACAGAGCAACTACCAAGCGCTAGTTCGATCGGTCAAGCAAGCCCACCCTGACATAAAACCCACTGCCTTAGTAGATTACATCTTGGTTGCTTTCGGCCTAGAAATCCTCCAGATTGTTCCTGGTCGCGTTTCTACAGAAGTCGATGCGCGCCTCTCGTTTGATACCAATGCAACCATTGCTAAAGCAAGGCACCTGATTGAACTCTATGAATCGCATGGGATCGATCGGAAGCGCGTGCTTATCAAACTGGCGGCAACTTGGGAAGGTATTGCTGCTGCCAAAGAACTGGAGTCTCAAGGTATTCATTGCAATGTGACCTTACTCTTCTCTTTGATTCAAGCAGCAGCTAGTGGTGCTGCCAATGCCACGCTGATCTCACCGTTTGTTGGCAGAATCACCGATTGGTATAAGGCCAAACTGGGCAGTAACTGGAGTGATGTCAATCATGGCGGAGCCAATGATCCTAGCGTCAGCTCGGTCAGGCGCATCTTTCATTACTACAAACATTTTGGTATTAAGACTGAAATTATGGGTGCCAGTTTTAGAAACACGAGCCAGATTCTAGAATTAGCTGGTTGTGATTTGCTGACCATCAGCCCAGAATTGTTGGCCGAACTTCAAAGTAGCAACGCACCCATTGAGAAAAAACTCAATGCTGCCAATGCTCAAGCTGCCTTGCAGGCTGAAGGGATTGCGCCTTTAAAGCTAGATGAATCCAGTTTTCGTCTGCAGCTCAACAATGATGCAATGGCTACAGAGAAACTGGCTGAAGGCATCCGCAATTTCTGTATCGATACAGAAAAGCTAGAGGCCTTGTTACAAGAATAGTAAGACTACTTTGCAGCCTTAGCTAAGCGCTGTCTCAAAGCCTCATATAAGCACACGCCACTGGCTACTGAAACATTCAAACTTTCCACTACGCCTTTCATTGGGATGCGTACCAACTCATCACAAGTCTCACGGGTTAAACGGCGCATACCTTCGCCTTCAGCGCCCATCACAATAGCAATTGATCCGGTCAGATCAAGGTCATAAATAGATTTAGTAGCCTCATCATCAGTACCAATTAACCAAACACCAGCCTCTTGCATTTCACGCATGCTCCGCACCAAATTGGTTACTGTAAGTACCGGGATGACCTCAGATGCACCACTAGAGACTTTGCTCACAGTGGCATTAATGGAGGCGGAACGGTCTTTTGGTATTACTACCGCATCCACACCAGCACCATCAGCAACCCGTAAACAAGCACCAAAGTTATGCGGATCTGTCACGCCATCAAGCACCAAAAATAAGGGCTGCTCTTGGGTGCCTGCAACATCTTCAATGACTTCGGTAATTGTGCGTGACACTGTCATTTTTTCAGCCAGAGCCACAACCCCCTGATGCCGATCATGTCCCGTTAGCTTATGGAGTCTTTCATTATCAGCGGCATGCAGACGTTCACCCAGTACTTCTTCGGCCTGTTTGAGAAAATCACCCATGCGGCGATCGCGACGGCCAGAGTCAAAATACACAGCCTTTAGACTAGCAGGATCTACTCGAAGCCTGGCTTGTACTGCATGAAAACCAACTAATATTTGTTTCATTCTTTTTCTAATTTATCTTCAACTACATTAACTACTCACTTAACTACTGACTTAGTTACTGACTTAGTTACTAAGCTAGTTACTTACGTTTAGCACTGGTATTGCGAACTGGCGGTTTAGTACCAGCGGGCTTACTCATCGATCTGCCAGGCTTGGATTGCTTACCACCTGCTTTACCATTTTTACGGCTAGCATTACTTTTAGATTGCGTTGCTCCTAGGGTGCCGGCTGATTTTGCGGCATTCACATTCACACCACCATGTTTGGTGGGGGTTTTGCTGGAGGGCCTGCTTTTCTGCGAAGCAGCTGTCTTATTAGGTCGCCCGGTATCGCTTGCCAGAATCAGTTGACGCCTAGATCCACTCGCTTCAGCACCTGCAGCTTTCACTAGGCTGAACTCAATTTTGCGAGCATCCAAATCGACTCGGCTGACTAGAACATGCACTCGATCACCTAAGCGATACCGAATGCCAGTTCTTTCACCACGCAATTCTTGGCGTGCCTCGTCATATTGGAAGTAATCCCCACCCAATTCAGTGACGTGGACCATACCCTCAACGAAGAGACTCTCTAGTTGAATGAATAAACCAAAGTTTGCTACCCCGGTAACGGCACCAGCATATTCTTGACCTAAATGGTCACGCATGTAGTAACACTTCAGCCAAGCCTCAACGTCACGCGATGCTTCATCAGCGCGGCGCTCATTGGATGAACAGTGCACGCCCAATTGACCCCAAATAGGCAATGCAGCATTAGCCCCTTTAGGCAATCTAGTGCCTTTAGCAGAAGCATCTTTTGCATCACTATGGGATTTTTTAGCATTGACTGCGTTCTCCCTACCCTTACCTTTACGTGGCAAAGTCAGGTTCAAAGGCACCAAAGGTGGCAATACCGGGACATATGGCTTCTTCGCTAAGATAGATTTGATAACACGATGTGTGAGCAAATCTGGATAGCGCCGAATTGGGCTCGTGAAATGAGAATACGCTGGGTAAGCTAAACCAAAGTGACCTTCATTGTCAGGTTGGTACATCGCTTGCTGCATAGAACGCAAAACTACCGATTGCAGCATATTCATGTCTGGTCGATCTTTGATTTCACGCATGAGTTTTGCGTAATCTTTTGGCTTTGGTTTCTCGCCACCACCTAGGGATAGTCCAGAGGTCCGCAATACTTGGCGCAAAGTCACTAACTTTTCTTCGGAAGGTTCACCATGCACACGATAAAGACTGAGATATTTATTCTTATCAATGAAATCCGCTGCACAGACGTTAGCCGTCAACATGCATTCTTCAATTAAGCGATGGGCGTCATTACGCAGTCGTGGCTCAATCCGCAGAATTTTGCCAAGCTCATTGCTAATGATCTGCGTCTCGGTCGTTTCAAACTCAATCGCACCACGTTTATGGCGTGCTTCAAGCAAAATGTTGTAAAGCGCATAAAGATTATCCAACAAAGGTCTGAATTCAGAAAAGCGTGCTGCCTCTGGGCCCTTGGTATTAGAAAGAATCTCCCACACAATGTCATAAGTGAAGCGCTGTGCAGAATGCATGACGGCTGGATAAAACTGATAAGCCAAAACAATCCCACTATTGTCAACAACCGAGTCACAAACCATACACAAACGATCGACACCAGGATTTAATGAGCAAAGACCATTGGAGATTTTCTCGGGCAGCATGGGGATCACCCGCCTAGGAAAATATACCGAAGTTGCGCGCAATAAACCTTCATCATCCAGTGGATGACCTGGCTTCACATAATGTGATACATCGGCAATCGCCACAATTAAGCGCCATGCTTTGGTTTTGCCATACATGACTGGTTCGCAGTAAACGGCATCATCAAAGTCGCGCGCATCAGCGCCGTCAATGGTCACTAATGGCACATCGCGCAAATCGACTCGTCCTTCAAGATCAGACTGTTGCACAGTATCAGGAAGCGCAGCAGCCTCCTTCATGGCAGCAGCAGAGAACTCATGGGGGACACCATATTTGCGTACGGCAATCTCGATCTCCATACCGGGGTCGTCAATCTCCCCTAGCACTTCCACAACACGGCCAACTGCTTGTCGATAACTATCGGGATAGTCAATGATCTCCACGCTCACGACTTGACCCAACTTCGCATTACCATGCGCTTTAGGTGGAATCAAAATATCGTGACCGATACGCATATCTTCTGGAGCAACAATTAATACGCCATTCTCATTTAAGAGTCGGCCAATCACTACTTTGTTGGCATGGAGCACAACCTCAACAATCTGCCCCTCAGGGCGACCACGGCGATCGGTTCCTAAAACTCGGACATTGACTCTGTCACCATGCATCACGCGTGACATTTCCTTTTCCGAAAGGAAAATATCTTCACCGCCATCATCAGGGATAACAAATCCAAATCCATCTCGGTGTCCTTGAACTGTCCCTAAGCGGTCAGCCTCACGCGGCACCAAGTCTTTTGCTTTACGCATTTAATTCCTTTAGCAATACTTGCCTTGTTTTTATATCAATTGATATCTATTTTGTTATGAATAAGGCCACTTTATCAAACCATCAAGTCTGAAGGGGAAAAGCCAAATTGGGTTAGAAAAGCACTAAATACACCCATCCCTCTATAATAGTGGCATGCCCAGGTGGCGAAATTGGTAGACGCACCAGCTTCAGGTGCTGGCGATCGTAAGGTTGTGGGGGTTCGAGTCCCTTCCTGGGCACCAAACAAGGCTTAACGGCGCTCTGCGCCTGTAACTACCAGACTATTATAAAGAGTTTTAGCACTTTCTACTTAAAAAATACCTAAAGCTGTCAAGGGGGTCTCTTTTAAAGTTGTTCACCTATTTGCATCCGTTGACCCCTACTATCCAATTTGCCCAATCTTTATTGGTAGCTATAATCGGTAACTTAAGAGCATGCACAGAAAGATGAGAAATCATGACTAGGCAAACAATGAGTGCACTAATACTTGCTATTGCTGCTTTTACAATCGCTGCAGATCCAGCGCTCGCGAAGACAAACGCTCCTCAGCAAACTCTAGTCGGTGTGATCCAAACCATATCAATAGACATGGCTGATGGGTTTCCATCAAATGGCCTGCGTACAGTCTTTTTTGACGTCAAGACTAATGCCAAGAGTGGGATCACTTCAGGCTCACTATTCCTAGATAACACGGCACAGAAGAAGGCATTTCATATGAATGTTGACTGTCTGGTTGTGAGATCTAACGCAGCCTATCTGAGCGGCGTTGTCTATCAATCTACCCAAGAAGCCGATGTCGGCCAGACTTGGGTGATGAAAGTGATTGATAACAGCAATTCTGTAAGCCCAACTCACTCACAAATCACTGGTCTTTACAGCAACAAGCCAGGCAATATCAAAGGCAGCCCTTTATTATTTATTGCGCCGCTCGGCAACTGTAAAAACACTCAAGTGCAGTCTTTCCTGGATGGCACACTGGTCGTCGGAAATGGCGCAAACGATGGCAAGACCCTCAAAGTTATACCGTTTGATATCCCCGACCAAAGAGATAACCCCGCCGAGCATGGCTTTGCATACATCAATACAAGGGACTAGTTAAAAATAGGTCACTGGAGTAGTGATGTTTCTTGGTTTCGTGGAGTCCTTTTGCAGGATTATTTTCCACCCCATGTCAGAGAATTAAAAACTTTGCTTGCGCAAACTTTAGTCACCTGACATTTTTGTAGCCATTGATCAAATTTTGGCCAATCTTTC
>CAIMXN010000136.1 GCA_903845455.1 uncultured beta proteobacterium
GATATCCGTGCCAAGCACATTATTATTGCCGGAATGGTAAAAGGGAATATTTTTTCCTCTGGAAAGATTGAGTTAATTTCTGGCGCTCAAGTTGAAGGTGATATTACCTATCGAGAAATTGGCATCGATATTGGTGCAAAGGTGACCGGTAAGCTGCTCGAAATTGCTAGCTCTGAGTCATCTAGTGAGGCTGAATTAGTGCTTGCACAAATGAAACAAAAAATTATTGGCTAATGTATGCAGATTATTTGGGTATCCGGTCCTGTAGGCCGCATCAGAAAAGTAAACCTTACCTTCATCCACTTGATGGCTGGATTTTCTTTGGCTGCATTATTGTTGGTGTTAATTGGGGTTGGACTTCAGTATTTTGGATTTCGTATGGCTATTGAATACGATCCTCAATTAGCTAAACAACTAGGTAACTTGCATTCACCAGTAGAGCTCGAAAATTTAACCGCTTTTTATAATCTAAAACTTTTAGAGGTCAATAAGCACCTTGAAGTGAATCAAGAAAAAATTGACGAGCTGCAAAAATCCAATAAAAAACTAGAGGTTTTAGCAACACCTTTGATCATTCGGGATAGTAGCCCAAAGCAAACATCGTTGGGTGGAAAATTCATTCCTGTTGATGGCCTAGATAAAAGCAGGCCACTGAAGTCATTTTCAGACTTATTAAACATGATGAAAGCCCAGGAAGAGTATCTTGATAGTGCCATTAAAAATTCAATGTCTTATATCCAATGGTTAGAGAGTAAGCCAATAGGAGTGCCTGTAAAAGGTGCATTTGGTTTATCTAGTGGGTATGGAATCAGAGTTGACCCATTTAATATGCGGCAGGGCTTTCATACTGGGCTTGATTTTCAATCAGCAGTAGGCACCCCCATTATGGCCTCTGCACAAGGCAAGGTGGTTAAGTCAAATTTTGATGCAAGTTATGGGCGCTTGATTGTCATTGATCATGGTGATGGCTACCTGTCTCGATATGCCCATGCTCAAGAGATCTACGTGCATGATGGAGACCTAGTAAAGAGAAATCAAATTATTGGATTAATTGGTACTAGTGGTAGGTCGACTGGGCCACACCTACACTTTGAGATTCTCAAAAATGGTGAAACCATAGATCCTAAAGCGATGCTGGTTAGCTTAAGTAAATGATTTTTATCACATGCACCCGATCTAAACCACTCCCATGCAATTTCTATTTAAAGGAGTTATTGGATGGTGAAACTACCTCTCACTCTCATTAAGCTCAGTAGGCATCTGTCGACCGATAAGCGTTAGTCAAATCCAAATTCAAGACAAAGGTAGATACTATGAAATTACCCCGCTTCTACCGCAGTAAAGTCAGCCGTCCAAACGCTAAAGTGATCTGACCAATCCTCAAAAGTTCCACCGCTTCCTCGAGATACGCCTGAACCAGTCATGGCGTTACCCTTGATAATAAAAAGGGCTTGCGCATAGCGACTAGCAACCTGCAATTGAGTGCCATCCGTCGACAAAATGCCAATTAATAAGTCCTCATGCCTTGGACTTTTCCATCTCATCTCAAGGTGTTGTCCATTTTGATAAACAATCTCCATTGAACGCTCTTCAGAATGGGTATTCAAACTCTGGTTAGTCAACCCTTGGACTTTAGAGGACTCATGAAACGGACTATGTTCTACCACTGCTCCAATCGCTGTTGTCGAGGTAGGTCCAGTCCATAGTTTGGGCAAAATGCGCACATTTAGATTACTCATTTATTTTCCTAAAAATCACATAATTAATTGTTCTCAAATTTTAGAAAATTACCCTATTTTGAGTTGATAACGGCCATTCGATTGAGCTGTGCTCTGTAGGCAACTTCTCGACCCAAAGCAGTGATTGAGGACAAAGAAAAAACACTCACGTATGAGTGCTTAGTAAATACTCTTTTAAGTTTTATTGCTTTGTCATCTCAAAGCAAGATGCCACTTTTGGTTTTGATGAAACCTGGGTATAGCAAATTTCTAAATTATTAGGATCCGCTAATTTAAAAGTTAAGCTTCCTGTTTCATTAACCATTACCCCACTTTTCATGTCTTTAGCATAAGACCCTAATATCACTTCTTTATGCTTAATATCAGTTGGGTGCTTGTTACTTGTTGCTCCAATAGAGCCAACAAAGTTTCTTCCCTCTTCCCTACTAATGACCAATACATACTCTACGTTTCTAAAGCGCACAGCCTTTTCTTTACCTGCCTCAGTGGGATGAAACAAGCCAAAGCTAGAAACGGCTGAGTTGCTGACGCCTTTCCAGGTGCCTAGCATACTAGGTAGGTTTTGTGCAAATGATAATGCCGGAACAAAACTCATTGCTGCTAGTAATAGCTTAAATTTCATATATCTGCCCTTAATAGGTAATTTTATTAAATGTGGAAAATTCACAAAAGCAAATTCTAGCACCGCAGTATTCCAAAATATTTAGACCTGTTCATTTAGCACGCTGTGACGACTAAGTCAGTTATAAGACGTAAAGCAGTCATTAGTCCTGATTCAACACAGAGGGAACGGTCCGACTCGAAGCAAACTTTGGAAGCCACTAGGACTTGAACCTGGGACCAAGGGGTTATGAGAGCAGACATCCAAAGAAAACTACTATGACCGCAAAAAGTCGGGAGTCAACTATGCACCCATGGCTTTAATCACATTATCTTGAGACATTGGCAAATCCCGAACTCGAACCCCCA
>CAIMXN010000137.1 GCA_903845455.1 uncultured beta proteobacterium
GAGTAATTCGTAGCAATCCACATCAGCCATCATTGATGAATCGTAAATCAGTCCCATCTCTTGAATGAGTGCCAAAGTATTCGCACTAAAATCCCAAGAGGGTGTTCGAATCCCTACTGGCCGAACGCCAGATACTTTTTCTAATACATCGGCGCTGCGCAACATTAAATCGCGCTCCGCCTCTAGCGGGAGTACTGAATTGCGTTCATGGATCCAGCCATGCAAAGCAATTTCATGACCTTGCGCACTGATCCGTTTTTGCTCATCGGGATAGAGTAAGGCCGTTACAGCAGGAACAAAAAAGCTTGCTGGAATGGCTGCATCACTCAGTATTTTCAAGATGCGAGGAATGCCTTGCACATTACCGTATTGACCTTGTGAGAGGCGGCCAATTGATTCGCCACCGTCTCGCAGTTCATTGGTTTCATGATCAGAGTCAAAGGAGAGTGCGACTGCGCAACGCGCCCCATTGGGCCAAACGCTAGGCGCTAATTTTTTTCCTGCCCGTGCTTGCTCCACAAGCTTGCGCCAATGTGGCTCCGGCCATTGCCAAGGCTCTAGATTGTGTTCGGTCACTTAGGGTCCTTCGGCAGTTTGCTAGCGATTAATTTTGCAGCAAGCGATTCTTTCGCCACATACTTTGCAAAGTCATTCGGTTTAGAGCCAACCCCCTCAAGACCCAACTGAGCAAACTGTTGTTTTACTTCGGGCAGACTCAGAGCGACTACGACTTGCGCCTGAATCCGATTGACTAACTCAGGTGACGCTTTAGGTGGCAACCATAAGCCAAACCAATTGACTACTTCGAATCCTTTGAGCCCAGATTCTTGCATGGTGGGTACATTAGGCATGCCATCCCAACGTTTGCTACCAGTAATCGCTAGCGCGACGACTTTATCGGTCTGCACATATTGCTGGGCAATTTGCGTACCCACAAAAAACATATCAATCCTGCCGGCGAGTACATCGGTCATCGCTTCGGCAACACCTTTAAATGGGACCGGCAAAATATCCGTATTGGTCATATGCTTCATCATTTCAGCCGGAATATGGCTAACAGTCCCTAGTCCAGCATGAGCATACGTTAATTTCCCAGGATTTTTTTTGGCCATGTTTATCAGTTGCTCAACTGTAGTGACTCCTAAATCTGGTCGCACTACCAAGACCTGACCAAAATTTTGAGCCACTAAACTGACATGCGTGAAGTCTTTTACAGGATCATAAGTAACATTACTATTAAATGGCGGAATATTGACATGCGATGCAGTCGTAAATAGCCAGCTATAACCATCAGGAGGCAACTGTTCGAGGTAGGCGGTACCAACAAGTCCACCTGCTCCTGCGCGATTCTCAATCACAATCGGCTGACCAAAGGCCTCAGCCATTTTTGGCCCAATCACGCGGAACAATAAATCAGGCGGACCACCCGGTGGCGAAGGAACAATTACCTTGATAGATTTAGTGGGATAGTCAGCTGCATGAACTAGCCCTTGATTTGCAATGCTGCAAATCATGAACAATCCTAGCTGCAACAGGCACTTTGAAATACCCAAAATTGGTTTCATTGAGAAATCCTCACCGGTAGATGATTCACTGAAGAGGCATTAATGGCCTCGAGTACAGCTACATTATGAATGGGATCACTATTTGGCAGAACAAGTTTGTTGCCTTGTTCAATACACTGGGCAAAATATTCCAGCTCAGCGAGTTCAGTACTCATATTGTCAAAGGTGTACTCAACAGGATGCGGCTTGGAAGTCAGTTTTTCTCGATCAATCATGCAAACTTTAAGCCCCCAGGTATGCAGATGCTCAATATCACCAACCTTTACCCAGCCATTAGCGCAAAAAACTTGTAAGCGCCAGGTCTCTGCAGTAGCAATCACTGTTCCTAAGTAGCCAGTGGCACCATTTTCAAAGCGCATCAACATCGAAGTGGTGTCATCAATCCCAAAGTCTTGCGCTAATCGGTAACTTTGCGCGGTGACTTGTTCCACCCTTCCAGACAAATAAATCATGGCATCTAAAACGTGTACTCCACGTCCCGTCATTCCTCCGGCAGGACCTTCCTCTTTTACATGGCGCCAATGGTCTTTTGAAAAACGATACGCACTTGGCCCGCAAAAGTTGCCTTCCATATGCAAAATTCTGCCTAAGGACCCATTTTCAATTAAGCGATGGATTTCTCTCAGGGCTGGCTGAAAGCGCCAGTTATACCCAACAGATAAAACAACATCATGATCTTTACAGGCTTGCGCAGCGGCTTTAGCACTAGCTAGATCTAAACCAATGGGTTTTTCGGAAAACACATGCTTGCCAGCCTTAGCTGCTGCAATGATTTGCTCAGAATGCAGAGAGTGAGGGGTCGCTAGTACAACAGCATCTACCTCATCGCTCGCCAATAAGGACTCATAAGAATCAAAAAGTTTTAGTTGAAATTCATTTGCAAAAGCTTGTGCTTTTTCAGGTGTTCTTGTCGCACCAGCAATAAACTGAATCTGCTGACTCTTTCCTTGGACCTGAGAAACTAGGTTGTGTCCCCAGTTGCCCATACCAATAATGGCAGCTTTAATCATCTCGATATCTCTTTAGTTTTAATTGGAATTATTTGCTTATCTATCATCCTCCAAAAGTGTAAGCGATTTTAGGCACCCCTATCGCATAAAGCCCAATACTCTGATTTTCTATGTATGTACGATGCTATGGAGCTCTGGTCGGTACTTAAAAATCAAACTCAAAAAGACGCTTAGGTAGAAGTTTCAAGGCACAATGAGCCTACTAACTACTTACAGAAATACACTCATGTCCCAAGCTATTATTTTCGATGTTGAAGCAACCGATAAAAACGATGCCGTCATCATTGAAGCTGCATCACTTGATGTCATCTCCCTTTCCCCGTTGGATGTGGGCAATCCCTGGGTACAGCGCTATAACCCTGGCAAACCGATTAGTCTTGGTGCTCTTGCTGTCCATCACATCATGGATGAGGAACTTGTTAGCTGCCCTCCTAGCACTTCTTTTAAGTTACCTGCTGGCACCAAATACTTGATTGGTCACAACATTGACTTTGACTGGGTGGCAATTGGCAGCCCTGAAGTAAAGCGTATTTGTACGCTTGCTTTGGCTCGCAGTCTTTGGCCTGATCTTGATAGCCACACTCAAAGCGCTCTGCTCTATTACTTCGAGCGAGATAC
>CAIMXN010000138.1 GCA_903845455.1 uncultured beta proteobacterium
GCCATCAATGGCGTATGGAGTGCGGGAGTAACGTTCCAAACAACGTGATAGCCAACAAAAATGGCCAATACAAACACGGTAATGTTTTGGACTGTGAGGATGCTTTGAAAAGCAGCGAGATCCATGATGATTCCTTCGTATGAGATTTTGTTAGTTTTTACGGACGGCTTGGCCATCACGACACATTAGGCAAGCGGTCACGATATCGTCATCAGCTGGGATCACCAACTTCGCATCTGCATCAACGATGAGTTTCATAAAGTCGAGTAAGTTGCGGGCATAGAGTGCAGAAGCATCAGCAGCTACCATGCTGGCAAGATTGGTGTAACCAATAATTTTCACGCCATTCACTTCAACGATTTTATCTGCTTGGGTCAGCGGGCAGTTACCAGAACCGTTATCACCTCGACCAGCTGCTAAATCAATCACGATTGATCCTGGTTTCATATGGGCAACGGTGTCGCTATGCAAGAGCACTGGTGGTTTACGACCTGGAATTAAAGCAGTTGTAATCACGATGTCGGCTTGTTGGGCACGTTCAGAGACCAAAGCTGCTTGACGTTTCATCCAGGCTTCAGGCATTGGGCGGGCATAGCCACCAACACCTTGAGCGATTTCACGTTCTTCATCTGATTCAAATGGGACATCGACAAACTTGCCACCTAGCGACTCGATTTGTTCTTTGACGGCTGGACGGACATCAGAAGCTTCAATCACAGCACCCAAGCGTTTAGCGGTAGCAATCGCTTGCAATCCAGCGACCCCAACACCGAGAATCAGAACGCGTGCAGCTTTAACTGTACCTGCTGCTGTCATTAACATCGGCATGAAACGTTGGTATTCATTTGCAGCCACCATAACTGCTTTGTAGCCAGCAATATTAGCTTGCGAGGATAGAACATCCATGCTTTGAGCGCGGGTTGTTCTCGGGGCAGCTTCTAGCGAGAAGGCAGTAATCCCTTGGGCTGCCATTGCAACGATATTGTCATTATCAAATGGATCGAGCATGCCAAGAAGCACGCTGCCTGATTTAATTTGTTTTAGTTCGCTAGTTTCGGGAGCACGCACTTTCAGAACGACTTCTGCACCAAATGCATCAGCAGCACTGCCAATAGTGGCACCAACAGCTTCATAGGCAGAATCTGGTTGACTAGCCTGAACGCCAGCATCCTTCTGGATGACAACTTGATGACCTTGTCCAAGCAGTTTTTTAACAGTTTCAGGTGTAGCGGCTACTCGAGTTTCCCCGGGCCTTGTTTCCAGCGGCACTCCTATGCGCATGGCATGTCTCCAAAAGCAAAATTTTCAAAAAAACTATTTTAGTTAAATAGACAAAATGGTGCCTATTTACTTCCCTTTACTGCTATTTAAGTCGTTTCACCCATTTCTCGGTGAAACCAGACTAAGACTTCTACAATGTGATGTATCAGCTTATATTGAATTCTCGCATTGTTTAATGATCTACCTCAAATCCCCGTCGCTTTCTGCATTAAAACCTACCAAAGTCGTTGTTGGGATGTCTGGGGGGGTAGATTCGTCGGTTGCAGCTTGGATGCTAAAGCAACAAGGCTACGAAGTGATCGGCCTTTTTATGAAAAACTGGGAAGACGACGATAACGACGAGTATTGTTCGGCCCGCCAAGATTGGTTGGATGTTGTTTCGGTGGCAGATATGATTGGAATTGATGTGGAAGCCGTCAATTTTGCCGCGGAGTACCGAGAGCGCGTCTTCGCGGATTTCTTGCGGGAATATGCCGCGGGCAGAACCCCAAACCCCGACGTTCTTTGCAATGCTGAAATTAAATTCAAAGCCTTTTTAGATCATGCCATGAGTTTAGGTGCTGATGCGATTGCTACTGGTCACTACGCGCGGGTTCGCCATGAAAGGGGCAGAGTTCAACTTTTAAAGGCTGTTGATGCTAGCAAAGACCAAAGTTATTTTTTGCATCGCTTAACTCAACACCAGTTGGAAAAGGTTCTTTTCCCTTTAGGCGAAATCCCCAAAACAGAAGTACGTAAGATTGCCGAAGAAATTGGTCTTCATAACGCACGCAAAAAAGACTCTACCGGAATTTGTTTTATTGGTGAGCGCCCATTCAGAGAATTTCTCAATCGCTATCTACCGCGCACTCCAGGCCCGATCAAAACCCCTGAGGGTAAGACCGTTGGCGAGCATATGGGGCTTGCTTTCTTCACCCTTGGACAGCGCAAAGGGATCGGTTTGGGCGGTAGTCAAGATGGCAATGGAGATGCATGGTATGTAGCTCGCAAGGATATTGCTAATAACACTTTATATGTTGCTCAGGGCCATGAGCATCCTTGGCTCTTAGCAAATCAATTATCTGCAATGGATGCTAGTTGGGTAGATGGTATTGCACCACAGCCTGGACAATATTCCGCTAAAACACGTTATCGCCAAACCGATTCTGTTTGTGAGATTTATGCAGACTCTAACCCTCTAAGCTTTCGGTTGACTTTCCCAGAAGCACAGTGGGCAGTAACGCCTGGACAATCTGCGGTCTTGTATGACGGCGAGGTTTGTTTAGGCGGTGGAATTATTTCCGCTTAAACAAATCAAAAAATAAAACTAATGGAATTAGGCAGGTGGTGGTGCTGTGTCAATAAATGAAGCGCGTTGCATCAATTTTTGATACAGGCGATCAAGATTGGGATATTGCTCTTGCCACTGGACCGTAGGAAAACGCAGTAGCAAATATCCAAGAGCGCATCCAACAGCAATATCTGCCAAAGTCATTTGATTGCTATGGCACCAGGCGTTTCCACCAAGTTTTTCAGACATCTCGCGAAGTGCCATATGGGTCTTACCCATTTGGCGGTCAATCCAAGCTTGGCTTTGCTGTTCAGCGGGACGCCAGGTGGCTTCTAGGCGGGCCAAAATGCCCGCATCCATAACTCCGTCTGCTAAGGCCTCCCAAGTCTTCACTGTGGCCCGTTCACGGCTACCGGCCGGAATCAGCTTACCCACAGGGCTCAAAGTATCGGCATATTCGACGATAACTCGCGAGTCATAAATGGCCTCACCATCATCTAAAAGTAGACATGGCACCTTCCCAAGGGGGTTTATGGCACTCATTTTGGTGTCTGCAGCCCATACGTTCTCTATTTCATGGGAGGCTTCCACCTTTTTTTCAGAGAAAACGATGCGTACTTTACGTACGTAGGGGCTAGTAAGGGATCCGATTATTTTCATAGGCGTCAGTATAGCGATCCTGAAGGCCATAGACCAAATTCAGGAACGCATTAAAATCAGGGATTATTGATATATTCAATGTAAAGGCAATATCCGTGAGTCAGCCCCTTTCTACTCTGAATGCGCTTTCCCCTTTGGACGGGCGCTATGCCAGCAAACTTGATGCACTGAGACCTTGGTTATCTGAAGCCGCTTTTATGCGCCAGCGAGTCTTTGTTGAGATTCATTGGCTATTAGCTCTCGCCGCAGCTGGCTTGCCAGATATGCCAAAAATTAGTGCTGCAGATGAGGCTTTCCTGCTATCTTTGCCTGAAAATTTTTCAGATGTTGATGCTCAGCGTATAAAAGATATTGAAGCTGTTACCAATCATGATGTTAAAGCGGTTGAGTATTTCTTAAAAGAGAAAGTCTCAGGGCGCCCAGATCTGTTGAAGGCGAGCGAGTTTATTCACTTTGCTTGTACCTCTGAAGATATCAATAACACTTCACATGGTTTGATGTTGCGCGGCGCGCGTGATGAAGTGCTGTTGCCGCAGTTGAAAAAGATTCTGGCGGTATTAACTGACTTGGCTATTGAGCACGCCAAAGTCCCATTGCTTTCACGCACTCACGGTCAGCCTGCCTCCCCAAGTACTCTGGGTAAAGAGTTGGCCAATATTGCTAAACGTTTAGAGCGTGCTATTGCAGCGATTGCTGCCGCACCTCTCTTAGGAAAAATGAATGGCGCCGTTGGTAACTACAACGCCCATATCGCTGCCTACCCTGATTTTGATTGGGAAGCTTTTTCTAAGAATGTGGTTGAGAAGCGCTTAGGACTGACGTTTAATCCTTACACTATTCAAATTGAGCCACACGATGGTATGGCAGAGTTATTTGATGCAATTGCCCGTGCCAATACGATTTTGTTGGATATGGATCGTGACTTCTGGGCCTATATTTCCATTGGTTACTTTAAGCAACGCACTAAAGCAGGCGAGATTGGTTCTTCTACGATGCCACATAAAGTCAATCCGATTGACTTTGAAAACTCGGAAGGTAACTTGGGCGTTGCCAATGCATTGCTTCGTCACCTGGCAGAGAAGCTACCAATTTCTCGTTGGCAGCGAGACCTTACGGACTCCACTGTATTGCGTAATTTAGGTCCCGCATTTGGTCATAGCGTATTAGCCTATGACAGCGCATTACGCGGCTTGAGTAAGCTTGAAGTCAACCATGCAACCATTGCTGCAGATCTTGATGGTTGCTGGGAGGTATTGGCAGAGCCAGTACAAACTGTGATGCGCCGTTACGGTATAGAGAACCCTTATGAGCAGCTGAAGGAACTCACTCGCGGCAAAGGTATTAACCAAGCAGACCTACAAGCATTTATTCGGGGTTTGAAGATCCCTGAAGACGCCAAAGCACGTTTGCTGGAGATGACGCCTGCTTCTTATTTAGGTAAGGCGGTCGAATTGACCGAACGTCTCAAAAAGTGAGTTTGACTCCGAATTCAGAATACGGGGCACGTCCCCGAGTCTGGTTTGCTGCATACCAAATCCTTTGGCA
>CAIMXN010000139.1 GCA_903845455.1 uncultured beta proteobacterium
AGCTTATCCCCTTTAGCACCCTTGTATTTGAAATTCAAAAATGGGTCCTTGGAAACCGCTGGGCCAAACTGCGCATTAAATACATCTTTGCCTTGGGCTTTTACATTGAGCGCGCTAATAAACCATGCCGGAATGACTTTTCCAGCAGCGTCTTTACGTTGCCCTGATTCCATATCGTGCTTCATTAAAATTTTTACATCGACAGTGCCATCTTTTTCGGTTGCTCGAACGCGCATTGGATCTGACATTTTGATTCCTTAATATTTTATTAAATAGATATTCTGCTTTGACTCAATTAACCACCGCAGCCGCCAAGAGTCACTTTGATCTCTTTAACAGCCATAGACCATTTACCATCTGCTTTGACTAAAGCATAAACATTCGATGTCTGGCCCATCTTGATACGAGTAGTTACAAAAGGTTCAGTACCTGCTGGGAGGAAAAACTGCGCCGCCAAAGTGCTGGGATTCTTTTCAACCAAAATTGCCATTTGCTCTGCTTTAAGTGTGGTTGAAATTCCCACAGGAACTACGGCACCATTTTCTGCAATATCAGGAGCGTTCAAAGTCACTGCGGATGACTTATCAGGACTCGAAGCACCTAAGGATTTAAAAACATCATCAAGGCTTTTGCCTTCAAATGCTGCTTTATTCCATTCCTCTGCCTGAGCAACGCTGATTAAACCAGCCGAGGCCATTAATCCAAACACTGCTGAATACTTTATTAAAGCTCTTCGTTGCTGATTCATAAAAAACTCCTTTTTAAACCTATTAATGAATGAAATTATCTCACTTGAGTCTAGCCCGCATTACTGACCTGTGAGCACCCAGTGAACCAATGTATGAAGTGTCTCATTAGAAATGTCAGGGTGCGCTGGCATTGGAATAGGTCCCCATACCCCAGAACCACCGGCTTTTACCTTGGCAACCAGCTTATCTTCGGCAGTTGCTTGCCCCTGATATTTCTTAGATATTTCCGTAACTGAGGGCCCTACTAGTTTTGTAGCCTTCGCATGACATGCCGAGCAGTTATTTTCCTTAAATAAGTCTTCAGGCGTCTTCGGTTTAGCAATGGCTGAATGCGCTACTGTTTGGGTAGAGGCTGAACCCGGTAATTTTTCTAAGGGGGGCTTAGTAGAGTCAGAACCCCTGAACGGACCGTATTCACGATTTTGCTCGGCAATATTGCCATGGGCATTTCTAGCATAGTCAGGTAAAACAGAGCCAATTTGCACAAATGGTACGCAGTTAAGCATGCAAGCACTCGCTTGAACATCAGGCTTACCTTTTGCATTCCATAAACCATGCTTCAGTGTCATGCCATTCCGGTTGGGCATCTTTTTTTGCACTTCAGCAATATTGGCATCCGAGAGTACAAAATCATCTGGCACAACCTCAGCAATACTTAAGAGATAAGCTAGCACGGCAAAAGTATCATCAGCCGATAAAGATCTTGGGGAATTCCAAGGCATTGCGCGGTATATGTAGTCCCATAATGAAGAAACCGTAGGGACCTTCATGATGGTAGTTCTTTGTGGCTGCTTTCTATCGGTAAGGGATGCAACCCTGCCCGTTTTAATATCATCCTGTGTTGTGCCACCAATGATTGGAGTAAAGATTTCATTGGATTCACCAAAGGTGCCATGACAAACCGCACACTTAGATTCCCAAATCTGCTGCCCCTTCTCTACAGAACCAGAGCCCTTTGGTAACCCTTTGAAGTCAGGTCGCACATCAATATCCCAAGCCGCTACTTCTGCAGAAGTCGCATCCCTGCCAATACCCGGAAATTTGGTATTCGATTGTTGTGCATCAGCAGACCCAAGGACTGCTAACGCTGTCGAAAGAAGGATTGTGGAAGTAGCAAACTTAACCAACTTGAACATTGCTAAGCTCCCCATTTGAACTTAGCTTCCAGGATTGGATTGCATTATTGTGATAAATCGATCGAGTGCCGCGCACATCCCTCAGTAACTTAATGGCTGGCTGGACATAAGCTGTTTCATCAATCGCCCTAGACTGGAGTATGGCTGGCGATCCATCCCATACCCAATCAATATTGAAGCGCGTTAATGCTTTGGTCAGAACTGGAGTCTCCAATCGAGCTGTTTTCCAGTTATTGCCACCGTCAAAAGAAACATCAACACGCTTTATCTTTCCACGGCCAGACCAAGCTAAGCCACTCACGTTATAAAAGCCTTTATCCAATAACTGTTGACCACCAGATGGTGTTGTGATGACCGATTTACATTCTTGAATCGAGGTGTATTGACGTGCCAGACCATCGGGCATTAAATCGTTGTAATGAACTGCCTCATCTTTGGTCGCATAAGGCATGTCACCAACCTCTAAACGGCGCAACCACTTAACCCAACTAACGCCTTGCACTCCAGGAACGACTAGACGCAGTGGGAAACCATTTTCTGGACGTAACATTTCACCATTCATACCCCATGCGACGATGGCATCATTTAGTACGTCATCTAAATTGACAGTGCGAGTCATACCTGAGCCGTCACCACCCTCAGCCAAGAGATACTTACCCTTCTTAAGATCTGCTCCACACTCTTCGAGAAGAACCGATAAAGGTACACCAGTAAATTCACAGCAAGAAAGCATGCCATGGGTGTACTGCACAGTTGGCACAGCCACGTTACCCCACTCCAAGCCAGTATTTGCACCGCACTCAATAAAGTGAATGCGTGATACCGAAGGCAGACGCATTAAATCATTCATTGTGAAAACACGGTTATGTTTCACCAAACCATTCACCATCAAGCGATGCATCTCAGGATCAATGTTGTACCAGCCTTGATGTTGTCTTTCAAAATGCAAGCCGTTTGGAGTAATAATGCCAAAGAGACCCTGCAAAGGTGTGAATGCAACAGATGCCGCTGAAACACGTGTCAAGCCTGGTGATTCACGGCGAATGAGGTTAGCTTCATAAACAGACGGAGTGCCATAGGGCATCGTCGCTACATTCTTACCTAAGGTCGTTTGCCATACTTGTTTTTCAAGAATTGCTGGATCACCCTCTGTTGATGCCAGAGCATTCATTGAAGCGCCCAGACCAACGGCACCCCCAAGTGCAGCCATGAACCCATTACGCATAAAGCCGCGACGGGTATCATCCATGCCATTTTTGTTCAAGTCTGCAATGACATCTGGCGTTAAAAAATTCTCAGGGGCTTGTTGAATCTGACCTCTGCGCTTTGTATCTACTCGGGTCATAGAATAAAAAGTCCTCTGAATGTATGTGCTAAATATGCATGTTGTAATTTTTTACAGTGCATTAACGGGAATCTTGAGATAAGAAATACCATTGGCTTCCTTGGGTGGCAGCTCGCCCGCCCTAATATTAATTTGGATCGCCGGCAAAATGAGTACTGGCATCTCTAATGTGGCATCTCTGGTAGTGCGCATCTCGATAAACTGCGCTTCAGAAATACCATCATGCATATGAATATTAGATTTTCTTTCTTCTGCAACAGTCGTTTCAAAATGAACTGGTCGGTCATTAGGTGGATAGTCATGACACATAAACAAGCGTGTCTGAGGCGGAAAGCTCAGAATCTTTTGTATTGATTGATACAGGGTATGCGCATCACCCCCTGGAAAGTCGCAACGTGCCGTACCAACATCAGGCATGAACATGGTGTCGCCGACGAAGATAGCGTCGCCCACTAGATATGCCATACACGCTGGCGTGTGGCCTGGAACAAAGAGTGCTTTAAAACTAAGATTGCCAAAGTGGATGACTTGATCCTCTTTTATGAGCTCGTCAAACTGAGAGCCATCCACCGCAAATCCTGCCTCTAAGTGAAAGATTCCCTTAAATACTCCCTGGACCACTGAAATATGATCACCAATAGCGATCTTTCCGCCCAAGTGAGATTGCAGATAAGGAGCAGCGGTGACGTGATCAGCATGAGCATGGGTTTCTAAAATCCACTCCGTTTTAAGCTCAGCGCTCCTAACAAACCCTATAACTTCATCGGCTAGCTTGCTGTGTGTGCGTCCTGATTTAGGGTCATAACTGAGAACTGAATCAATAATGATGCAACTAGAGCCTAGCTTCTCATAGGCAACATAGGTCACAGTCCATGTTTCTGGATCAAAAAAGCCCTTTACTACTGGATTCATCTCACACTCGCCTAAGTAAAATATCTAAGTGCAATTATCAAATAATGCTGGTAAAAAGACACTAATAACTAACCCTTATATAGATATTACTATTAGTTATATAAGGTTCGTTTCTATATAACCATTGCTTTAAAAGGAGATCAAGATGAGTGAAAAAAACCAAAATATCATCTTTGACGTGGTAATTGCAGGCGGAGGAGCTGCTGGCATTGGACTAGCAGCCAGCCTGAAAAGTCGAGATAAAAGCTTAAAAATTGCCATTATTGAGCCATCTGATCACCACTTCTATCAACCCTCTTGGACGCTCGTGGGTGGCGGTTCCTTTAGTGTGGAAGCTAGTAAGCGAAATACCAAAGATGTGATGCCCTCAGGTATTACATGGATTCAGGACAGGATCACCAGCTTCAATCCTGCATTGAATGAAGTAAAAGTAAATCATGGTGAGCCAGTTAAATACAAATACTTAGCCGTTGCTACTGGTCTGAAAACTAATTGGGATGCCATTCCCGGACTAATAGAAACCATTGGCAAGAATGGTGTGACTTCTAACTACAGCTTTATGCACTCCCCTTATACATGGGAGCTAGTCAAGCAAATGAAATCCGGTAAAGTAATCTTTACCCAGCCACCACTGCCGTTTAAATGTCCAGGCGCTCCACAGAAAGCAATGTATCTGTCATGCCATGAATGGGAAAAACAAGGAAAACTCAAGAATATTGAAGTTGAATTAAACAACGCAGGTGGAGCATTATTTGGTGTTGCAGACTTCATACCACCTTTAATGGAATATGTAAAAAAATACAATGCCACATTGAATTTCAATTACAACCTCGTATCCGTTAACGGGCCGGAAAAGAAAGCAAGGTTTGCCGTCAAGGATGCCGAAGGAAATGTTACTCAAGTTGAAAAATCATTCGACATGTTGCACGTAGTACCACCCCAAGGTCCACAAGACTGCGTTAAGGGAAGCCCCATTGCTGATGCTGCAGGCTGGGTAGAAGTTGATCAACATACTTTGCAACATACTCGCTATCCAAATATTTTTGGATTAGGAGATTGCTGCTCTTCCCCGAACTCTAAAACTGCTGCAGCGGCTAGAAAACAAGTGGTGGTGGTTGCTGAGAACTTATTAGCCTTTAGATCGAATCAACCAATGCCATTGAAATATGATGGTTACGGATCATGTCCTCTCACCGTTGAACGTGGAAAAATTGTATTGGCTGAATTTGGCTATGGTGGAAAACTATTACCAACATTCCCATGGCTCATCAATCCGTTAAAGGCTACCAAACTTGCCTGGATTCTTAAAAAAAATGTGCTTCCTTGGCTGTACTGGAATGCCATGCTCAAGGGAAGAGAATGGCTAGCCCGTCCTTTTGAAAACTAAATAATGGAAAGTTTTTTGCTTGCGCCTTCACTAGGAATCGTTGTTGGTGTGCTGATAGGTTTGACAGGAGCAGGCGGCGGAATTCTATCCGTCCCTCTCCTGGTATTTGCATTCCATATGTCCATAGCTGAAGCTGGGCCTATTGCCTTATGTGCAATTACTCTATCAGCTAGCGTTGGTGCTCTGATTGGCTTAAAGGAAAAAGTATTACGCTATAAAGCTGCAATGTTTATGGCTGGCTTCGGAGTGCTATTGTCACCAGCTGGACTATGGCTTGCCCAAAGGGCGCCGAATACTCCCCTGCTGCTGTTGTTTAGTGGCATCTTAATTTATGTTGCTGTTCGCATGTATATACAAGCATCACAAACAATATCAGGAACAACTCCACCCATCATTAAATCGCCGCCTTGTCAGCTTGATCTATCCATTGGTAAATTAATATGGACTGTTCCTTGTGCAAGAGCTCTGATGTTTGCTGGCGTATGTGCAGGCTTTCTGTCAGGGCTATTGGGTGTTGGGGGCGGGTTCATTATCGTACCTTCATTAAAGAAATTTACAGACCTATCGATGAAAGCAATTGTTGCTACCTCTTTAGGTGTGCTCGCAATTGTTTCAGCTGGGGGCGCAACTATTTCTCTTGCCAGTGGCACCCTCAATATGTCTATTGCAGGCCCTTTTTCAATTGGTGCATTAATTGGCCTCTTATTTGGAAAAATACTTGAAAAATATATTAGCGGTCCAAGAGTCCAGCAAATTTTCTCTATTTTTACTTTTTTAGTTGCGCTGAGTTTGATTTATAAGGGTCTTTTTTAACGTCGGGAAATATGAAAACTCCCAGCAATGGAGTGGCAATACAATAGAGAGGTGTTTGATCTAGAAGCCATCCTGTTATCACTCAAACTAGCCCTCTGGACGCTAGTGTTGCTCCTGCCTTTTGGGGTATGGGTTGGCCATTCCCTAGTTAGGGCTGGAGCTTGTAAGGGCTGGATTGAGGCTTTATTAGCCCTTCCGCTGGTCTTGCCCCCTACTGTTCTTGGTTATTACTTCTTAGTAGGGTTTAGAGGCGGCAGTATTTTTGGCATTCCTCTAGTGTTCTCATTTACAGGAATACTGATTGCGTCGTTGATTGTCAATCTTCCGTTTGCTATTCAGCCGATACAACGCGCCTTTGAAGCGATTAATCCCGAGATTCGTGAAGCCGCACAAGTGAGTGGCTTGTCCTATTGGCAAACCTTTCGACTGATCGAGCTACCTTTAGCATGGCGCGGCATTACTAGTGCAGCTGTACTGACCTTTGCTCATACTCTGGGGGAATTCGGAGTGGTTCTCATGGTTGGTGGCGCTATTCCTGGTGAAACCAAAACGGTCTCGATTGCCATTTATGACAAGGTACAAAGTTTTGATACCTCAGGTGCTAGCACGCTGTCGCTACTACTTCTGGGTATTTCTTTGGTGGCCATTGCTCTTTCGTATGGGATTTTGGGTAACAAGAGAAGCAATCCTCTTGAGCGAGGTATCTGATGCTCAAAATAAAGATATCTCAAGATTTACCAATGCCACTTCAAGTGAGTCTGGAGTGCCAGCCAGGAGAATTACACGCTCTAGTCGGCCCATCGGGTAGTGGTAAAACCAGTGTACTAAGAACGATAGCTGGCTTGCGTAACCCCAGTGCAGGACTGATTGAATGTGCTAATGAGGTTTGGTTCGCTGGTGATGAACCACGAGGTATTGGTACTGCTCTATCGCCAGCAAAACGCTCTTGTGGATTTTTATTTCAGCAATACGCCCTCTTTCCTCACCTTACAGCGCTAGAGAACGTTTGTATACCACTGCAAAATTCTGGCTTCAATACTTTACAAAAAGAATCTGTCGCTCTTGAGTGGTTGGAGCGGATGGGTATTGCCGACTTAGCAGCCAGAATGCCAAATCAGCTCTCTGGTGGACAGCAACAGCGTGTTGCCTTGGCAAGAGCCCTTGCAAGACAACCAAAGATCCTGCTATTAGATGAACCATTTTCAGCAGTCGATGCGCCGACACGTCAAAGCCTCTACAAAACCTTAGCGGACTTACGCAAGGATTTAAATATTCCCATTCTGCTAGTGACCCATGATTTACGTGAGGCAGATTTATTGGCTGATCGCATCACGGTACTAGATGAAGGTATCAGTCTGCAAACAGCATCTCCACAAACTCTGTTCCAAAAACCACGCAACTCGAGAGTTGCAGAATTGGTTGGCATCAACAATATGTTTGAAGGTATCTTTAATGCAGGTAGTCTTACCTGGAATGGCTACAAGCAGCAATTTAATGTGGTTGATAAGGGCAAGATTCCTCCTGGTACACCAGTCGCTTGGGTTATTCCGCCAGAAGGTTTAAGTCTTCATGCGGAGCCTGGCAATGCGCGGATCTTGGCTACCGTTGAGCACATCAGTGCCTTAGGTCAAATAGCTGTTATCCAACTACTGATTAACAATAGCCAACACCGAGTCACTTGGGAAGCTTCAGCTGCAGAAGTAAGGCGTCTATCGCTTGACGTTGGTACAGCGACTTATCTTGAGCTTGATGAGAGCAAGATACATATCATGCCTTTACGCCCGATCAACGATCCTCGAAATTTTCGTAACTGATCTTTAGTTATATTCGTTTGGTTTTTGTGCAACCAGGCCAAGCAAGGCAGACATACCACTGTG
Source organism: uncultured beta proteobacterium (assembly GCA_903845455.1). GTDB lineage: Bacteria > Pseudomonadota > Gammaproteobacteria > Burkholderiales > Burkholderiaceae > Polynucleobacter. Next base: position 8,220 of record CAIMXN010000139.1, read on the forward strand.
TCTTGCACCCTCAGATAATTCTTGTTCGTAAGAAGTGAGATTCAAAATATTGAGTCCATTTACTAACTTGCGGATCATCTCTTCAGTGTAGAGATGTTCAATGGCAGAGGGTCCACCAGTTTTGTAATCCAACTGCTTTGGGGTGTAGCCTTGAAGAATGAAAATCCCGCCTGGCTTTAATGCCAAAAAGACTTGTTTGAAGATACGCTCACGCATGGCTGGGTCAGCAAACTGAATAAAGATAGCGACGATGGCATCGTAAGTATTTGCTTGCCAGCTCCAGCCATCGGTATCACAAAGGGTGTGACTTACTTCGACAGAATTATCTTTAGCAAATTGCTTTGCTTTAGCCAATGCAATATCCGAAACATCAAAAGCATCCACTTGCATGCCTTGTTTAGCTAACCAAACACCGTTACGTCCTTCGCCATCAGCAATACAGAGTACCCGAGCGCCTGGTTTTAAATATTGCTTAGATTGCTTGACGAGATATTCATTTGGTTCTTTACCGAAGATGAATTCTTCTTTATTGAAACGTTCGTTCCAAAACTTGGTCTGATCAGCAAAGCTCATATGGCTCTTAATTTATTTCTTCAAGCCACCAACAAGATCATTCTTCAGATCGATCACGTTCTCAAGACCAACAGCAATACGAACCAGACCATCAGTAATACCAGCAGCTTTACGCGCTTCAGGCGTAACGCGACAGTGTGTGGTGGTCGCTGGGTGCGTAATAGTCGTGCGAGTATCACCAAGGTTAGCGGTAATTGAGCAAAGCTTGGTTTGATTAATCAATTTGAAAGCAGCTTTCTTACCACCCTTTAAAGTGAAAGACAAAATAGCACCGCCCGCTTTTTGCTGGCGTTTAGCCAAAGCATGTTGCGGATGTGACTTTAATCCAGGATGGTAAACACGTTCAACGCCAGGCTGTTTTTCTAACCAGACAGCTAAATCCAAAGCATTCTGGCTTTGTTGCTTCATGCGTAACTCGAGAGTCTCAAGGCCTTTTAAAAATACCCAGGCATTGAAAGCAGACAGTGTAGGACCAGCAGTGCGAACATAAGGGAACACTTTGCCCATTACAAAGTCATTGCTACCCACGATAGCTCCACCAACCACTCTGCCCTGACCATCTAAGTATTTAGTAGCCGAGTGAATCACAACATCCGCTCCTAAAGCTAATGGTTTTTGCAAAGCGGGTGTACAGAAACAGTTATCGACTGCAAAAAGTGCTTTAGCCTTTTTGGCAATTTTAGAAATCGCTTGGATATCCGCAATCTCAGTTAATGGATTAGACGGCGTCTCTAGATAAAAGAGTTTTGTATTGGGTTGGACAGCGGCCTGCCAAGACTTGGTATCAGCCAAATCAACATACGTTGTTGTCACGCCAAACTTACTCATGATGGTGGTAAATAATTGAATCGTGGCACCAAAAACAGAGCGCGAGCAAATCACATGATCGCCAGCCTGTAAATGGGCCATGGCCAAAGTCAAAATAGCAGCCATGCCAGAGGAAGTAGCAATACAAGCCTCACCACCCTCTAAAGCAGCCAGGCGATCTTGAAACATGCTGACAGTTGGATTGGTAAAGCGTGAATAGATAAAGCCTTTATCGGCATGTGCAAAGCCATCAGCAGCGAGTTCAGCACTATCAAAACAGAAACTCGATGTTAGAAACATCGCTTCTGAGTGTTCTTGATATTCGGCAGTACGACGTGTACCGGCGCGAACCGCTAAGGTTTCGAGCGCGAGCTTAGAAAAATCTGGTTTTTGGCGTTTGGTTTTACTAGTCATAAGGCTATTTTGACACCAAATTGCGGATTTGCCTGTTTGAGGCTAATCCGCTGTCGCTTTTTAGTCTTCGGTAGCTAAATGCAAGTGGAGTTGTGAGCGGGCAAAGTCACTAGAGTCACGTTGGCGATCTGCTTGTGCCTCAGTAGTATTACGAGCCGCTTCCAAGGCATCCAAGTAGGACTCATTAATGTCACCAGTAACGTAATGACCATCAAAGCATGAGGCTTCAAAGTGCACAATATCCGGATTGATATCCCTGACAGCCTGCTTCATATCCTCAACACTCTGATAAATAAGTTGATCAGCACCAATCATTTTATTAATCTCTTCATCGGTACGACCATAGGCCACCAACTCACTACGGGTTGGCATATCAATGCCGTAGACATTCGGGAAGCGCACTGGTGGCGCCGCTGATGCAAAGATCACTTTCTTAGCACCGGACTCACGAGCCATTTGCACAATCTCAAAAGACGTAGTACCCCGGACGATCGAGTCATCCACAATTAAAACAGTCTTATCTTTAAATTCCACATGCATTGCGTTTAGTTTTTGGCGCACGGATTTTCTGCGCACCTCTTGACCGGGCATGATGAAGGTACGTCCGATATAGCGATTCTTGAAAAAACCTTCACGGTAATCTACGCCCAAACGCTTAGCCACTTGCATCGCGGCTGGGCGACTGGAATCTGGAATAGGCATCACGACATCAATTTCACCGGGAATGGTGTCCTTGCGAATCTTCTCGGCAAGGTAATCACCCATGCGCATACGAACGTTATAAACGTTGACACCATCAATCGTGGAATCTGGACGTGCCATATAAACGTATTCAAAAATACAGGGGTAAAGAACAGCATCCGCAATACATTGACGGGAGGAGAAATTGCCATCTAAGTCAATGTAGATCGCTTCACCAGGATTAATATCGCGCACAAAGGTAAAACCAAGACCTTCGAGTGCTACAGACTCTGAAGCCACCATCCATTCAGGACCTTTGGAGGTATCAATGCGTCCAAGACATAAAGGACGAATCCCAAATGGATCACGGAATGCTAACAAACCATAACCAGCGATGAGTGCCACTACTGCGTAAGAGCCTTTAACGCGCTTAGTAACACCTGTAACAGCATTGAACATCGCACCTTCATCTAATGCAGCGCTGTTCGTTTCTTTTTGCAGTTCATCCGCTAAAACATTGAGCAGCACTTCAGTATCAGAACTGGTATTGATATGACGACGATCACGATACGCCATCTCTACCCGCAAACTCGGGGCATTCGTGAGGTTGCCGTTGTGCGCCAAAATAATGCCATAAGGGGCGCTGACATAAAATGGTTGAGCCTCTTCTTCACTACTAGCCGAGCCAGCAGTGGGGTAGCGCACTTGCCCGATACCAGCGTTGCCATGCAGACTGCGCATGTTGCGAGTTCTAAATACATCTCGCACTAAACCGTTGGCCTTGTGCATTGTAAAAGAGTTGCCGTGCATCGTGGCAATACCGGCAGCATCTTGACCGCGATGTTGCAACAGCAACAAGGCATCATAGAGAAGCTGATTTACTGGAGAATGGGAAACTGTTCCAATGACGCCGCACATAGACCTAGGTCCCTATTGTTGGTGAAGGTGTAACTGTAGGAGAAATTTTTGGCACTGCATTACCCAACTGATTTGCCCAATCGGTTGGTAACCAACTTTTAATCAGACTAGTAGCCATATCAATGGCTGGTCTGGTGATGGCTTTTTGCCAAGTAACGCTTTGGGTTACTGGTGTTAAAGCAGCTAAGGTCGCCAAAACAACAATGATCAAACCACCCCGCACTACACCAAAGACCAAACCCAAAAAACGATCTGTCAAACTCAAACCAGCAGAAAGAATAATTTTTTGCACTACTCCGCCTAATAATCCACAAGCAATCAAAGTCAACACAAAGAGAATTAAAAAACTCACTCCAAGACTTAAGAGCTCTTCTAGATGAAAAGTCGATAGCCATTCAGTTGAAAGATAGTCGGCATAGTGGTAAGCAACCCAAGAAGCAATAAACCATGATGCTAGGGCTAATACTTCTCTAAACAAACCCCGTGAAATTCCGACTAATGCAGAAACTAAAAGTACCACTAGGGTGAAGTAATCCACCGTAGTTAAATGAAGGGTGGAAAAGTAATCCATTAGGGTGAACCTAGCTCAACGAGGCGGGGAGTTAAGCCTAGCGCCTTGACCTTTTTCTCCGCAGCTTCGGCAGAGTCCTTATCCACAAACGGTCCAGCACGAAGTACATATAAGGTTACGCCGTCAACACCCTTTTTAGTTGTAACCACATTGGGGATTTTTTGACTTTTTAGCTTTGTAACCCAGCCATTAACTCGATCTTCCGAAGCAAATACACCAATCTGCAAGACATACTTGCCAGAACTCGTTGGTGCATCTACTTTTGACTTAGCGGTGATTGCAACTACCTCTTCACCAGCAGCAAGGCCTAAGGCAGAAGATTTATTTGGTGCAGGTGCAGTCTTAGTCTCCGCTATGGGTGCAGGCGTTGGGGCAGGCTTGACTGCAACAGGCTCTTTGTCCTTTGGCGCAAGCTCAGGAGCAACGGGGGCCTCTGGCTTCAGCGCAGGCTTTGCCTCTGGAACTGGAATATTTGCAAGGGGACTAGGCAAACTGGTCACAATATTGACAGCAATATCATTGCTCACTGCTTTTGGCTTGTTATCAAGAATTCTGGGGAGACCAACAACGGCCACGAGGACTAATACCGCAGCACCGATCAGACGATGTCTAGCACGTTGTTGTTCTGGATCTTCGGTCAGCGCCTCTTCTTGAGTCTCAAATGAGCGTTGCAGCGAGCGTGGGGGAATTCTTTTGGTGGTGCGTCTTGTCCCTGCTGAGCCTCTATCGAGGTAATCAGACGGCGGGTTCCGCTTAAAAAGCTTCGGTAAACGAATCATTAATCAATGCGCCTGGTTGGTTCTATATGCCATTACACCGGCAACAGTATAGAAAGATCCGAAGGTCACAATTCTATCACCCTCACCCGCTTTAGACAGGGCTTTTTGATACGCTGCAGCAGGATCTGCAAAGGTCTCAATTCCACCATCTGCAGCGTTTTTTAGTGCTACGCCAAGGTTTTGGAGCTTGCCTGCCAGCTCTTGTGCGCTGGCGGCTCGGGGTGTAGGTAAATCGGTGCAAAACCAGAAATCCACAATATTTAACAAAGGCTTTATCACGCCCTCAATATCTTTATCAGCCATTGCCCCAAAAACTGCGTAGGTATAGGGGTGGTAACCCATCCGCTCAAGACTTTGAGCCAAAGTGGAGGCTGCATGGGGGTTATGGGCGACATCCAAGACCACGGTGGGTTGACCAGGCAATACCTGAAAACGCCCTGGCAGTTCAACCATTGCAAAGCCGTTGCGTATATCCTGCGCACTAACTGGAAGACGCTGATGAAGGGCCATTAAGGCGGCAATCACCGCTGATGCATTGAGTATTTGGTTGGCACCCCGTAGAGCTGGATAACCGAGACCGCTAAAACGCTTCTTACGCCCTGCCCAGCCCCACTGCTGTTTATCGCCCTGAAAGTTATAGTCTCGACCCTGCAACCAAAGGTCGCAGCCCAATGTTTCAGCATAATCAATCAAGGTTTGAGGTGGTACAGGATCGCCACAAATAGCAATTCTTCCGGACCGAAAGATTCCTGCTTTTTCTAAAGCGATCGCTTCACGTGTACCGCCCAAGAAGTCAGCGTGATCAATATCGATACTGGTCACAATGGCACAGTCAGCATCAATAATATTCACCGCATCCAGACGACCACCCATGCCCACTTCTAAAACTACTGCATCTAAATGGGCCTTAGCAAACAGATGCATGATGGCCAAGGTCGTGAACTCAAAATACGTTAAGGTTGGCGCGTCGCTCAGACTCACGCGCGCATTCTCAACGGCAGTGAAATGCTCCAGCAAGAGCGCATCGCTCACCTCTTCACCATTTAGCTTGGCACGCTCATTAAATTTTAAGAGGTGGGGTGACATATGGCATCCAACACGATAACCAGATGAAATCAAAATACTTTCTAAGTAAGCACAGGTAGAACCTTTGCCATTGGTGCCAGCAACAGTAATAACAGGACAATCAAAGTGCAGTCCTAGTGCCGCCTTCACTCGACCAATACGCTCAAGACCCATATCGATACCGACAGGGTGTGCAGTTTCTAGGTAACTAAGCCAAGCCGTCAGGCTGGAAAAAAGAATGGGGGCTTGGTGGGCTGTGCTCAAGTGCGTTAAACAGCTACGCTACCTGCAGCGCTCGGCTCTGGTAGTTTTTGTAACAAGGCAAGCAAGCGGGCGATTTCAGGACGTATCTGACGTCGATCAATAATCATATCGATGCCTCCCTTTTGCATCAAAAACTCAGAACGCTGAAAACCTTCCGGTAATTTTTCACGGACAGTTTGCTCAATCACGCGAGGACCAGCAAAACCAATCAAGGCTTTAGGCTCAGCCATGACAACATCACCCATGAAAGCAAAGCTCGCAGAGATACCACCCATCGTTGGGTCAGTAAGCACGCTGATATAGGGCAATCCTTTTTTCGATAATAAGGTCAACATGGAATTGGTTTTAGCCATCTGAAATAAAGACAGCAAACTTTCTTGCATGCGAGCACCACCAGTTGCAGTAACACAAATAAAAGCACATTTCTTATCCATCGCTTCTTGCACGCCACGCACAAATCGCTCACCAACAACTGAACCCATTGAGCCACCCATATACTGGAACTCAAAGCATGCTACTACTACTGGGATAGCCTCAATCTTGCCACCGAGCACAATTAAGGCTTCAGATTCTCCAGAAGCATCATTCGCTTCTTTGAGGCGATCAGGGTATTTTTTGGAGTCTTTAAATTTCAGTGGGTCAATGGGATAAATATCTGCACCAATCTCATAACGACCTTTAGGATCGAGCAAACTATCCAATCGTTGACGCGCACCAATACGCATGTGATGACTGCATTTTGGGCAAACCGATAAATTGGCCTCGATATCGGTGCTGTAAAGAACAGTTTCACAACTGGGGCACTTAACCCACAAACCTTCAGGAACTGACTTGCGACTAGCAGGGTCAGTATGTTGAATTTGGGGTGGGAGTAATTTATCGATCCAACTCATATCATTTAGCTATCTAAGGCTACGCGGATTTCGCGTATAAAGGTTTCAAGTGATTGTACCGCCTGGCCTGGGGGTGCATCCTCTAAAATCCGGATAATTCGACTGCCAATCACTACAGCATCTGCTGTGTTAGATACAGCTTTAGCGCTAGCAGCATCATTAATACCAAAACCTACTGCAATCGGAATCTCGGTAGCTTCCCGAATTTTAGGAATAATACTGGCGACATCTTGAGTATTTAGGTGTGATGCACCGGTTACGCCACGCATCGAGACGTAATAGAGATAACCAGAAGCTATTTTGGCTGCTTCTGTAATCCGTTGTATTGATGATGTTGGTGCCAGCAAGAAAATCGGATCAACCCCAGCAACACGCATCCGCGCCGCAAAATCAACGCACTCTTCTGGCGGATAGTCCACCACCAGCACACCATCAACTCCGGCTGCTTTAGCTTCTGTGGCAAATCGTTCAGCGCCCATTTGTTCAACTGGATTTGCATAGCCCATTAAGACAACTGGCGTTGCTACATCGGTCTTGCGAAATTCTTTCACCATCTCCAAGCAGCCATGCAAGGTAACTCCTTTTGCTAGAGCCCTTTCGGAAGATCGTTGAATCACAGGTCCATCAGCCATAGGATCTGAAAACGGTACGCCCAACTCGATCACATTAGCACCACCACGTACTAAGGCATGCATTAATTCAACCGTCAGTGTTGGATCAGGATCGCCAGCGGTAATAAAAGGAATCAGACCTTTTTTTCCAGAGGCTTTTAATTCTTTAAAGAGTGCGGTAATTTTTGACATAAATGATTCTTGTTTTTTCTTATTCTTTTTTATTTACTAGCCTTCAGATCCAGTTGCCTGAGCAACCGTATGCATGTCTTTATCACCGCGACCAGAAAGATTGATCAAAATGGTTTTATCTTTTCCGAGTGTTGGCGCCATCTTGCAGGCATAGGCAATTGCATGCGCAGATTCCAGTGCAGGAATGATGCCTTCAATCTGACAGCAGTCGTGGAATGCCTTGAGTGCTTCTTCATCAGTGATGGCAACATAGTCCGCACGACCGGAGTCTTTTAACCATGCATGCTCAGGGCCAACGCCGGGATAGTCCATACCAGCAGAAACAGAATGCGTTTCAGAGATTTGCCCATTTTCGTCTTGCAGTAAATAGGTGCGATTGCCATGTAGTACGCCAGGCTTGCCAACGCAGAGCGCAGCAGAATGTAAACCACTCTTTAAGCCATGGCCAGCAGCTTCAACTCCGATGAGTTTGACCTCAGGGAAATCAATATAAGGATAAAAAATACCCATCGCATTAGATCCACCACCAACACAAGCGAGTACATAGTCTGGTTGACGACCAGTCAACTCAGGCATTTGCACTTTGCACTCTTCACCGATCACACTTTGAAAATCGCGCACCATCATTGGATAAGGATGTGGCCCTGCAACAGTGCCGATGATATAAAAGGTGTTGTCAACGTTGGTAACCCAGTCGCGCATCGCTTCATTGAGTGCATCTTTTAAAGTTTTAGTACCAGACTCTACTGGCACAACTTTAGCGCCGAGCAATTTCATACGATAGACGTTTTGCGCCTGACGGGCTACATCCACTGAGCCTTGATAAACAGTGCAATCTAAACCAAAGCGCGCACAGATCGTGGCAGTAGCAACGCCATGTTGCCCCGCTCCTGTTTCGGCAATGATGCGCGGCTTGCCCATGCGCTTAGCCAACATCGCTTGACCAATCACATTATTAATTTTGTGTGCACCCGTGTGATTCAAGTCTTCACGCTTAAGATAAATTTGCGCGCCACCTAACATTTCACTCCAGCGTTTGGCGTGATATACCGGCGAAGGTCGTCCAACAAAGTGTTTGAGTTCGTAATGAAACTCTTCCACGAACTCTGGATCATGTTGATATTTGGCATAAGCTTCTTTGAGCTCATCTAAGGCGTACATGAGTGTTTCAGAAACAAATACACCACCATAGGGACCAAAGTGTCCTCTTGCATCTGGCTTGTCGTACATAGCTACCTTTTTGATTTAGTTACAGCAAATTGATTAGGGTGCTGACTGTGCGTCTGCTGCGCGAACCGCTTTAATGAAATCAGTCATCAACACAGGATCTTTAACGCCCCTGCTGCATTCAACGCCACTAGAGACATCAACTGCGCAAGGATGTAGGCGTGCAATCGCCTCGCCCACGTTGTGCGTGTTCAATCCACCACTCAAAACGACCCGATGCGCGTTTGCGCTTACCCATGTCTGTGGAATCCCTTGCCAATCAAAAGGAACGCCCCCACCACCAAAGCCCTCAACCAGGGCATCTAGCAAAAAGGCGTTTGCTTGACTATATTGTAGGGAAAAATCGTCAAAAGCGAAGCCTGCACCAATTCTTGCGGCTTTCATCCAGGGCTGGCCACCTGCTAACCTAGCGCAGTCCTCTGGACTTTCATCCCCATGAAACTGCCACAAGGTAATAGGGGCAATGGCTCTGATGGCTGCAAATTCAGCTTCTGAGGCATTCACGACCAAGCCAACCGCATCTACCCCTGCGGGTAAGCGTGTAATTAGCTGCGCAGCAATATTGGGGGTTACAGCTCTAGGGCTTGGAGCATAAAAGACAAAACCGACAGCATCGACCCCTGCAGCTACGGCAGTATCGATGTCAGATGGGGTCTTTAAACCACAAATTTTGACCCTAGTTCGACCCGGAGAGTATGTCAGTAAGCCCATAAGGTGATGATAAGGCTAAGCCTCTTTAGCTGTCTTTCAGGAGTATGGGTGGTAGCCAAGCATTTTCTAGCCAAGGTTCAGGTATAGCAAATTCATCTGGATAGGCAATTTTTGCTAAATACAGACCATCAGGAGCAAATGTTGGTGCTGCCATTCTTCGATCTTTAGCAGCCAACACTTCAGCCATCCATTCTGGCGATTGCTTGCCAGTGCCAATCATCAAAAAAGTGCCGACAAGGTTTCTCACCATGTGATGCAAAAAGGCATTACCGCGGATCTTAAAATACAACCAAGGCTGAGCTGAAATGATCTCAATCGAATACAAGGTTTTGATTGGTGTCTTGGCCTGACATTCGGAAGATCTAAAAGATGAAAAGTCATGTTCACCGATAAGACATTGGGCAGCTATTTCCATTGCGGAAATATCAAACCATTTATCAGCCGGCATCATTAAATAGCTAGCACGAGACGCCGCCATTGGTGATCGACATGGTCCCGCATGCATTGCATAGATATAAGTGCGCTCATACGCAGAAAATCGTGCACTAAATTCTTCTGAGACTGGCTGAGCCCAGTTCACCACAATCGACTCAGGTAAAAAAGAATTGATCCCTCTTACCCAAGACCAATCATCCCGTTCCACAGTGCTATCAAAATGCACGACCTGACCTAAGGCATGAACTCCAGCATCTGTCCTGCCTGCAGTAATAACCCGAATGAGTTCATCAGTAGAGGTATCACCAACAAATCTTGTTATGGCAGCTTCTAATTTATCTTGAACTGTATTCAAGCTGAGCTGCGACTGCCAACCAGAAAAGGAACTGCCGTCGTATTGAAGGCCAAGAGCGATACGCATGACTAGACCTTAATGACTGCGATGCTGGAGCTCGGACAACAAACTCTGCGCTTCAATCATCATCGCAGGATCAATTGAGTGACTCATTGCAAGAATCTGAGCAAGAGACTTTTTAGCCGCAGCATAATCTTCAATGGTGATGTAAGCACGTGCCAAATTCAACTTCACACGCAAACTCTCCGCTAAAGGATTAGCTAGATTATCGACACTTTCAGAAACTGGTATGGATGCAGAACTTACTACAGGCTTAGATAAATCTAAGTCAATTCCAGCAAACAAGGCTTTTGCTCTGTCTGGCATTGCGCTAGGAGATGCAGCGCTAACTTTAGATTGGGAATGAATGGGTTTTGAATAATCTGGTAACTCTGAGCGGCGTGCATTGCGGGCCAAGAACCAGAGCAATAGCCCAGTAAGAGCTATCAAAGTAATGGCAAGAGCAGCCGGTGCAAAGTTGCCCAAACCAAAGTTAGGCTCAGTTGGCTTCTGCTGTTTTGCTTTTTTTAATAGCCCTTGCAGGTCGGCGATACTCTTTTCCAATTCTGCTACACGAGCACGCGTCTGTTCAAGCTGTTTTTCCTGGGCAACCAGCTCTTCGGTATAACGCCGTTGTTCTGCATTACCTTCCGCACTAGAACCAATTTTGAGACGATCTGCTGGGGCACC
>CAIMXN010000140.1 GCA_903845455.1 uncultured beta proteobacterium
ACAGCATTAGCGGGATTAGGCGCTTCTTATAAAGTCATTCCTACAGTAACTACCTTTGCTAGCGCTGGGGTAGAAACCGATACCAATACCTCCAATGGTTCTTACTCAGCTACAGGCGTTACTGGTTTGACCCCAGTCAACTTTAATCCTAATCCAGTAAGAACCAGACCGACAGCCATGGTGGGTGCCTACTATGACATCGTTAAGAACCAACGCTTAGGTATTACAGGGATTTATCGTCAAGAAGCCTATCAAGCAGTTGCTACCACGACAGTAATGGCCACTTACACGATAGGTTTGTAAAAAGCTGAACGACTCCTATGAGTCGGATAGAGTCTTAAGAGCTTCATTAGGGTGAAGGGCAACTTGAAATCTAATAGCGGCCCTATGAGAAATTCTTAAGATTAGGCTCGGCATGCTCAATTTTATTCATTTGAGTTTCTAATGAAAATTAGCTTTTAGCTATAGCTAGTGAAATAGTGTAATAAAACAATTCTTTGCTGGCTGCATCAAAAGTAGAGTTTCGTAAAATATCTGTACGAACGTTGCTACGAAAGTTAATTAGTTTTAATTTTATGCCTTTGCTTTTTAGGTAATGGTAAATCTCTCCCAATGATTCACTGCCTTCGAAGTCTATTTGATAAATTGCTCCACCTTCAATAATAATAGAATGGGTATCAACCTTACTATGAGCTAGCTCCATCATTTGAGCATGGAAATATTGGCAGTTAAAATACACAATCGGAGATGAGAAACGATAGATAATAATTCCAGGTATTTCCTTGACGTTTCGGTGGCGCTCGACACTATGAAAAAACCCTTTTTTATCACGACCTAAAACTCCATGATCTGGGTTTTTAATTCCATACAAGAGAGTGACTATTGCAAAGACAACCCCAACAATTACTCCATTCATTACACCCAGGATAATTACCGACAGCATTGTCATTAGGGCAATTGCAAGTTCTTTACCATGGAAGGCTTGTATTTTTCGAAACTCATCAAATTTAATTAAATTAAAAGCAGCTGCGATCACAATGGCGCTTAAGGCAGCAGTAGGTAGGAAAAATAAGACATTAGTAAAAAAAGATATTGTTATTGCGATAGTAAGAGCTGCAATAAGGGAGGTTACTTGCGAACAGGTTCCCAAGGAAATGGCTATTGCGCTACGTGATGAGCTGCCAGATACGGGTACTCCGTGGGTGAATGCGGAGGCAATATTAGCCAATCCATCAGCCAGCATTTGCTGATTGGCATCAATTGCATAATGCCCCCTTGATGCGAATGCTTCAGCCTTAGAGACGGTTTCAGACATGATTAACATCGTCATTGCCAAAGACAAGGGGAAGAGTTTTTGTAAGTCTAGCAAATTTTCTATTTCAATAAATGGATTGTCAAAACTAGGTAGACCTTCAGGTATGCTGCCAATAATTTTTACCCCTTGAAGGTCTAGCCTAAAAAAATAAACTAAAAGGATTGAAAGAACCATCACAATGATTTGTCCAGACACCCTTGGCAGCCAACGCTGACATGCCAAAATAATTAAAATACCCGATATACCAATTCCAAGGGTAATGAAATGAACCTTATGTAGTCCTTGGATAATAGAGTTCAATTTATAGACAGCGTTATCGCCACCCGTTGCGCTGTAACCCAAGATACCAGTTAGCGAGGAGATAATAATGACCACTGCTAAACCATGCATAAACCCGACCATGATGGGTTTTGATAGAAAATCAGATATAAATCCTAGTCTAAAAATAGAAGCTAAGACGCAAAATATTCCTGAAAGCATCGTAAGACTGGCCACAATAATGGCGGCTGTTCCTATGTTGTTACTATCTAATTGCTCTAGGCTAACTGCAATAAAAATGGAAAGAGCAGCACTAGGGCCAACAATTAATTCTTTTGAGCTACTAAATAATGCATAGGCAACTAATGGTAATAAAGAGGCATATAAGGCAGCTAAGGGTAGTCCAGATAGCTGCCCATAAGCTAAGCCAATGGGGATCATTGAAATACCAACAGTTAGACCAGCAATTAGGTCTTTAGAAAAATAAGCTCTTTGGTAATTTTTTAATGCTGAGATAAAAGGGATAAAACGTACTAAATTTAAGTTTGCGCTAAGATTCATTTATGCCCAATAAAGTTTATGCAGATAAAAGATTTAGTAAAGTTAATTACTAGGTGAGCATTCAATCGAAAGCAGATGTAGAGCCAGTTTATATCAGAGGGTAAAGTAAATTTTGTTCATTCTTTAAATAACCCCCCATAGCTTGATCTGATGGCTTACTTTCGGGGGTATTACCAATGGCAAACGACTGCTATGGGTCGAGTTGCGACTGCGGGGCTTAGTTGGGGTGAGGGGCAGTTCAACATCTGATAACGGCCATAGACAGATTTAGGTAAATAGGCTG
>CAIMXN010000141.1 GCA_903845455.1 uncultured beta proteobacterium
GTTATTTGTCTCGTTGCCATGAAGCCCGAACCATTCTTGCTTCAAAGCATGATTGATACAGCAAAAATTATTGGACTACCAAGACTTAAAACTATGGATCAATTTTTTGCTAAAGCGATTTATACAGATGAAATTCGGGGGGAATTGACTTACATCATCTATTCCCGGAAAGACTTTTTAAAAAATTATATCAAGGTTAATTCGTAAAGAAAGGAATCTCATGCGTGACTACACCTACATAGAAGGCTATCGTTTCAGTATTTGGAATATCTACCGTAGTAAAAGGTTTGATGTTGATAGGTTAGATATCAACTGGGCAGATAAAGATAAGCCTGAATTTATTCGGGGCTTAAGAATAGTTGATCACAACGAATCGGAAACTTACATAGTGCATGGTGATGAAGCTGATAACTTAGCTTACAGCATGTGTTTTCTAAATGGTGAGAATAAAGATAGCAGGCCGGATCAATTTGATAATTATCTAACACTCGCGACAACCAAGAAAGAGTATTTAGTTCATAAGTTGTTTGAAGGTGAAAAGCCTGCTGAAGAAGCCGTTCATTAATTGATATGAAGACGCCATAAAATGAAAAAAACTCCATACCTTATTCTCATATTAATTCTAGTGGCTTGCACTCCAATCCCAATCAAACACTATAAAACCGATGTGGTGAGTCAAAAACCTTGTTATCAGACGAATGACTGTCCTATGCAAAATCCACCAGCGTTTTTGTTCTACAACAACTTTAATAATTCGTGGAAAAGATAAATTTAGCTTAATTAACCTTAAGCTCACACAATGAGCTAGTTATCGCCTATAGTTGAAGATACTGTGTTTATTTCAGGGAATAAGCTATGAGTGATCTAGAGCGCCTACACCGCATCAAATATATGATCCAGGCTCGTAATTGCGTACCTATTCAAGACTTCCTAGACGAGCTAGAGATATCCAAGGCTACCTTCAAACGCGATTTAGAGTACCTACGAGACAGGATGAATGCCTCAATCGTATTTGATCGTGCCGAAGGTGGTTATCGCTTTGATAAACCTAATGCAGGAGAAAAGATTGAACTACCAGGCCTATGGTTCTCGGAAAAGGAAGCCACTGCCCTAGTGCTTATGCAGCATCTTTTAGATAACTTGGATCAAGGCGGATTAATCAGTTCCCACATAGATCCGTTAGTGGAAATTATTGACGGTATTTTAGGTCAGTCCGAGGTATCTGCAAAAGAACTACGTAAACGCATCAAAGTATTTGGCATGTCAGCCCGTAAGAATTCCTTGGAAAACTTTGAAGAAGTAGGTAACGCCCTACTTAAAAGGCAACGATTGCAGATTGAGTACTATTCCAAGAGCAGGAATGAAACAACCAGCAGAATAGTCTCTCCGCAGCGTCTAATCTTCTATCGCGATAATTGGTACCTTGATGCCTATTGCCATCTACGAGAGGCACTTAGAAGCTTTGCTTTAGATAGCATTACCAAAGCTGAACTATTACAACAAAAGGCTGTTGAAATACCCACAAAAGAATTACAAGAAAACTTTGCTGAAAGTTATGGCATCTTTTCAGGCAAGGCAAGCCAAAGAGCAAAGTTACGTTTTACTCCTGAGCGTGCTAGATGGGTAGCTGGTGAGACTTGGCATGGACAGCAAACAAGTAGCTTTGATAAAGATGGAAATTACATTCTAGAGTTTGACTACAACCAAGATCCAGAACTTGTGATGGAAATCCTAAAGCATGGGTCTGGAGTTGAAGTGCTTGCACCAGCAAGTCTCAAGAAAAGGGTTATAGACGAGCTGAAGAAAAATTTGGCCAGATATTAATTTTGTCGGTTTACCCGACAAAAAAGTATAGATGCTGCATTTTCGAGCCAGAGCAGAAAAGTAGCTAATTAGGTCATATTTCTAACTAATTGGACTAATTACCAGTCTCTTCTTCAAGATAAATTTCCATCTTTTCCTTAATTTTTTGCAATAATTCATCGGCATAAGGAGCTGACTCAGTTTTGAACCCAATGATTTCTACATGTTCAGCTTTTTTGATCAGGCGCTTTATTGATGTCTCTAACTCCAAACATTTAGCCCCATGCATCTGTATCAGCTCAATTCTACGAATCTTAGCCCCTTCTTTACGACATTCCATTAAATGATCGCTATGCCTTCTTTGGTGATTATTAGTCACACCAAACCCAAGAAATTTCTTTTCTTTATATATGATTTCGTAAACGTAGAAATAACCTGTCTTATTGATCTTAAATGGGGCTTGCCAAGGGTTTTGTCCCAACTTCAAATGAGATAGCTGAGAAAAAGTTGTTTCTACTCCATTTGTTACTTCAAAAAGAGTTGCCCCTGAATCACTTCGTCTTGTCTTACCAGTCGTAGAGATCTCCATCTTCTGGGCATAGTTACTTGCCAACTCTAACTGCTCCTCTTCGCTAATTCTAGGTGCAAATCCTTGCCTTATGGCGCCAAGCTGCATATGAACAGCTCTTCCGCTTGGTGTAACAACTTCAAAAATCTTTCTATTACCCTTTCCTTGAAGTTGGAACTTACCAGTAATTTTCAAACCTCTTGCTTTTGCTCCCGCCTTAGCATCATTAATCTGCTCATCCAAAGTTTGTTTACCAAAAGGATTTTTTTGATCTTGTAAATTTCTTAGAGTTGTAAACTTGGTTCGACCATCAGGATGCCTCACTTCAAAATATCTGGCATTAGTTTTTCGCTCTTGAATACCTGTGGCTTCTAACCCAAGCTCATTGGCGTACTGCTTTACTCTGTCCAATTGGTCATCAACAGATGGCACACCCCAAGGATTGCTCCCAAATTCTAAGTGGCTTAGTCTTGACCATTTAATTTCGCCCGTTGCTGGATTTTTTATTTCAAATTGCCTTTTTTGATTTAGTTCTATGCGATGCTTGCCTGTAGCTTCTAATCCAAGCTTTTGGGCTGCTATCTTAGATCGCTCGATCAACTCATCAATTGAGTCTCTTGCAGTCATGGGGAACTATTCTTATTTTGTGAATTGTCATTTAAACGCTATGTAAGAGCTGTAGCTAATTCTTGATTAGTTTAAAGCTAACTTGATATTTATAAAAACTAATATTTGGGGCAACCGATAAAGCTCTTTTAATTCTCTGGTCATCTTCAAGGGCAATAATTACGCCCTCTACTAATTGACCTTCTTTAGCTAATTCGTCTTTCACATAGCCCATGTATCTTTGTACCTGCCCTATTACAGAATCACTAGCCCTACCCTTTTTAAGCTCAACTACCAAAAGCCTATTTTTATCTTTGCTGATTGCCAGAATATCCAACGGCCCCGTATCGGTTTGATACTGCTGACCAATAAGCTCTCCATCTTCCTCAAAAATATCAAAATCTTTACCAAGCTCTGTTTGAGACCAATTATGAACAAGAAAATCCTCTAGATGCCTCTCTAGAGCAAAAATTGTTGGATCTTCTACCGTTGGATCAGAAGAGATTAATGACTGACTAGCGGGAACTTGAACATGACCACCAATCAATTTTTCAATTTCTTCAGCGTAACGATCTATATTGCTAACAGTTCCAATCGATCCTGTTGAATTTCTTAATGCCTCACTCATATCAGAGCGATCAATCATTTGATCAAGCCAATGCACAGGTCTTCTGTGAGGCAAATTGGTGTCAGGAGCATATGTGTAAGCACCCGTAATCTGACCGACAAAATATCTACCTTCACCGTTTGGGCAAAGAACAATATCGCCCTCTTTTATCCCTCTACAGACTGTCCAAAGAAATCCGCAAGCAAGACCAGCTGCTACTTTAGATTTATCAGGACGAGCCTCCATAAACACAGGGATATATTTCTTATTAAAGTCTCTCCAGTTATCTGGGAGGTTTCCTGATAAATTTTCATGAATACCAAAATCGGCGCCTATATAACCTTCTTTAAAGCACTCTGATGCATATATGCTTTTTTTACCAAGCATTACTCTGAAATATCGTTTCATGTTTTCCTATCAAAATCCTTCTGCATGTCTAATACTTTACCAATTAAGCTAGGCAAAATACGATGAAAATTACATATATTCTTTGTTAGGATTTTTAGTCAAATCAGCCATCACCCAATTTTGTCGGTTTACCCGACAAAATTACTGAAGACCCGGTTGCCGATAGTCTGCCAGGATCAACCTACGCCCTCTCAAGGCTCCCCTTACGCCGGCCAAGCTTACCAATGATTGATCCAATCGAGCCAATGCTCAGCCTACTTTTATATGAACTAATATGAAATTTTGGCCTGCCCAGCACGATTCGAACGTGCGACCTACGCCTTAGAAGCTTTAAAAATGAGCTCAAACAATACTAGAAACAATGGCATCGAGGTGCTTAGATCAGGTGTGGCATCAGCACCGAGAACCTTGGTGCGGGATGGAATTGCTTGGATTTGACTTGGCATTCACAGATGGTTGGATGGTCTAGTGTCTAATTTGTCGGGTAAACCGACAAATTAGAGTAAGGCCTTCTTTTAAAGAATACTCAATAAGCATTCTTTAATCAGTTTTTCTTCTTAAAAGTTGCTTCAGTAATCGGCGTATGTGTTACTACACAACACACGTCATCCAAGTGTTTGTAGGCAGACACCTTAACCTCGAACCATCTTTTATCTCCATTGCTGTGGCAAGGATATTGTGAAGTAAATGTTTTGGAATTTTCTGCAATAACTTCACGAATAGATCTAGCCACTTTGTTAGCTTCTAGAGAGCCCGGTCCCATTGCTTTCTCACACACAGCAAGATAATTGACGCCCTCACATCCTAGACTTCCCCCCTTTAATTTTGGATATAGCATGGCAGCAGATCGCCATGCACTATTAACCAAAATAATGATGCCCTCTGTATTTAATACTGCCGTCAGGGGTGAAACAAAGTTCAAAGCAGCTTGTGCCAAACCTTCTACTTTTCTTAGTCCATAGGCCTCTACTTTTGCCCTATCTTGCTCACTAGCAATCCCTGCAGGAATACTCTCTTTCTCGGTGATGGTCGTAGAGTAAATGAACGATGCATCTAAATTGAGCCAGCCAATTAAAGTCTTCAGTCTTGCTGTCTCTGGCATTGCTTGGCCATTGATCCATTTTCGTGCCGTTTCACGACTAATTGGATTTGACTGAAAGTTACGAAGATTAAATTCAATCGCTAACTTACTGGCCGTAGGTATTTCTCCAAACCGATTGATCAGTCCAGCTCTAAAAGCTAAATGGAAACGCTCGATCACGAATTGGTTGATAGTGAAAACCCCTAAAGTGCTTTCTTGTGCATCTATCATCATGTACCTTTTATAGCCCCAAGTCAGATTTATTACATTTGCCAACTTGAACTTGGCAAGTTACGAGCTATTTCGTTTATTTTTAAGTAGATAGTACTAAAGCAAGGGGATATAGATGGCCTACCTGACATACATTAATGCCGTACAAAAACTAGAGACCGGTGATTCATTCACCCTACATGATATTAAAAGCCTATCGTATGCAGATCTTGATAAGCTATTTGAAGATATCAAATACTGGAAGGTCTACGGTAATAGCCAACCAAAAATTAATGAAGTAAAGCGATGGTAAAGATCATGCTGGAATACTTATCCAAAAATGACAAAGCAAGGTCAATCAATAAAAGCTATCACGTAAATGAAAGACAGGCCCTCATCCTTGACTATATATGTGAAAAACATCTTTCTCATAAGGCCTGCCACATCAAAGAGATTATTTTATTAAAAACAGCGGGATCTCAAGCAACGCTTCATGCTGTTACAAAAGAACTGGCTAAACTAAATCTGATTAAAGTTAGCATCAATCAGGTTGATAGCAGAATAAAAGATGTTCTACCAACTCCTTTAGCTATACGGCGATTAAAGGCTTTAGTAGCTATTTTTCAGAAATAGTCCTTAAACAATACTACTAAGCAACATCATCCCAATCATTGGAAATCCTTCATCAGGCCAAAAGAAAACAGTCCGACAAGTAGGCTATTGAGATTCTTGGTGGCCCAGAGAGAAATTGACCAGATCCAAATTCTTTAGAGATCGCACGGGCCAGTCAGGTGTTTGGTCTGCCCAGCACGATTCGAACGTGCGATCTACACCTTAGAAGCTTTAAAAGTGAGCTAAAACAACTAGTTAAACAATGACTTTAAGGTGTTAGTTTTTGGTGTGGCAGAAGCACCGAGAATGTTGGGGTTCGGGATGGAATGCCATAGATATTGGGTGGCATTCACAGGCGGTTGGATGGTCAGATGTCTAATTTGTCGGGTAAACCGACAAAAATACTGCTGAGATCAGAAGCAGCTAGCGATTCCGCCAAAAGCATACTCATAGTTCATTTCTATTGTTTTCCTTCTACGACCTAGTTTATCTGCAACATCCGTAGCGGAGTAATTATTTAAATAAGGTTTTTAGGGATCACCCAAGCATCAAACTGTAAATCTGTTACGAACCCGCTCTCGATAGCAGCTTGCCTTAAGTCAATTTTTTTGTCATGGGCGCTCTTAGCAATGATGGCGCAGCGATCATAGCCAATATGGGAGCTCAAAGCAGTTACCAGCATTAAGGATCGACTCATTAATTCTTCAATTTTAGCAATATCGGGTTCAATCCCGCGGACACAATATTGCTCAAACGATTTCATACCATCA
>CAIMXN010000142.1 GCA_903845455.1 uncultured beta proteobacterium
CATCAGCATCCTGCACATAGACTGTCGATGCTTCATTACCAGTCTTTTGGACTACAACACGATACTTCTTCGCCTTCAAGCTAGAGTCATCCTTGCTGCTAAAGAGGTTGGTAAAGAAGCCTTTCGTATCACCCAAATCCTTAGGATTAACGTAGCGCACGAAGTAAACACCATTTGAGCGATCTCGATCTTCAACTGTGAAGTTAGAACGATCCAAAGCTAAGCCAACATCGCGCCAAGCACGATCAAAACTAGTGCTCAAGTCAATGTGCGCTTTATTGACACCTTCTTGCACCAACTGGGCTTTGGGACTTTTTGGCCCCAATGGAACTGCAACCATGGCCTTGGCCTGCTCCTGGGTCATTCCTAAACGCTCCATCAGGCGTGCCAAGAAGGCAGCTTCTAGCTCAGGATCATTAGGGCGTCCAGTCCAGATAGTAGAAATACAAGCGGCAGTTGTATCGGTAACGCACTTCTCCACTGCACCACGTTGCGTAATATAAATCTCTGTCTCATTTGGGTTGACAACCTCTAAACGCGTTTTATATTTATCACGTTCACCGGTGTCGTATATCGAATCAATTGCGCTACCAATGGTCGACCGAATCCAGTCCTGTGCAATCTTAGCGCGGTTCTCTGCCCAATCCGTTTCCATAATGCCGGTCGATGGGGAATCAATCACTAGGAGAAAACCATTCTCTTGCCAGAAATCTTTCACCTGCGGGTAGAGCTGAGGCGCCGGTTTTTCAACTACGAGCCAGCGACGCTCACCGTCACGCGCAATCCGCATACCGGGGATGCCTGCCATCACATTGGTGCGTAATTGCGCAGACTTTTTAACAGCTGCGTTGTACTCAGACATGGTGGCAGTGCCATCTTGCACGATATAACGACGATCAGCTTGTGAAGTAATTAAATCTGGTGGATAAGATAAATTTGGGCCGCGCACTGCACCAGAACTCTTGTAGTCAACCGTGTCGTTACTAGTAACAGATTTGCAGGCAACTAAGCCAAAACCCACACACAATAGAACAGCAAGAGCCGAAATCCATCGGCGAAAAATTTGCGCAACAATCATCATAGTAAGCCGGCCTGTTTCAATGCAATCTTTAAAGGTTCACGCAATGAAGCGCTCAAGGGAGTCAATGGCAAACGAATGCCTGCGGTAATTTTGCCCATTTCATGGAGGGCCCATTTGACCGGAATCGGGTTCGCTTCGGTAAACATGGCTTTATGAACGGCGAGCAGTTGATACTGAATCTTGCGCGTACGCTGCACATCATCAGCCATGGCAGCAACACACAAGTCATGCATTAAACGAGGTGCCACATTGGCAGTTACAGAGATATTGCCTTTACCACCCATCAGCATGAGCATGGCAGCAGTCAAATCATCCCCAGAAAATACCGAAAAATTGCTATGACCCGCTCGCTTGAGATCAGCAAGCAATAAAGTGCCGCGCTCTAAACTGCCAGTCGCATCTTTAATACCAATAATGCCTGGCACTCCAGCCAAACGCACGACAGTATCACCGGCTAAATCAGCTACAGTACGTCCGGGGACGTTATACAAAATAGCGGGTAGATCTACAGACTCTGCAATCTTTTTGAAGTGGGCATACATGCCCTCTTGAGTAGGCTTGTTGTAATAGGGCACCACTTGCAAGCTAGCATCTGCACCAACCTGTTTAGCAAATGTAGTTAACTCAATAGCCTCAATCGTGGAATTACCACCAGTTCCTGCAATCACAGGAATACGACCAGCAATGTGCTCAACCGTTACCCGTATCAGTTCGCAGTGCTCCTCTACAGAAACCGTTGGAGACTCTCCGCTAGTACCCACAATGACGATCCCATCTGAACCTTCAGCTACATGCCAGTCGAGTAAAGACCGTAAGCTGGCGTAGTCCAAACTACCATCATCAAACATCGGCGTAACGATAGCAGGCATGCTACCGGCGATGGGCTTTTGACTACCTTTGGAATGAACTGTGTTTGTCACCGAATGGATACCCAATTTCTAGCTAAGTTAACCAGCAAATTGTAACGGAATGCGCCCTTTTAACGCGCCTTTTACGGCGCAAATCCGTTGAATCATGGCTGGTTTGGGGTGATCGAGGTAAATATCTTCGTAAGCAAGCACCTTCAGAGCGTGGCGATCTGCTAAAGCAAGTAATTCCCCTGGATTTAAAAGGAAATGAGGATTTGAGGGTTTACCAAACTCTGCATTACCCAGGGCAAAGGTCTCGTAGATCAAAACCCCACCATCAAGCAACATCTCAGGCAAAAGATCAAGGTAAGGACGGTAAAGATAATTGCTCACCACAATACCCATAAATTGTCGATTCTCAAGAGGCCAAACCTCACCTTCCAAGTCTAAAGTCTCAAGCTCTATAGCACTTGTCTTGAGCGCACTCATTGCAGTGGTGTCGCGATCAACTGCGAGAACTGGGTATCCTAATTGAGCAAGGTAGCGGGAGTGTCTTCCAGAACCACAAGCCAAATCTAAGACCAAACCCCCTTTAGGGATGGCCGCTGCAAAGCGCCTTAGCCATGGCGAAGCCTCAATGATCTCAGCGTGATTACCCGACATCACTTAAAGAATTTAATCGTAAGCGAGGCCCATTGCTTCACGAACCTCTCTCATGGTTTCTTGCGCAACTTTACGTGCCTTGTCGCAACCATCCGCAATGATGGAACGCAATAGACTAGGATCATCCAAATACTTTTGTGCGCGCTCAAACATGGGTTGTTGCTCTAAAAGAATGGCATCAATCACGGGTTGCTTGCACTCTAAACAACCAATACCGGCTGATTTACAACCTTTATCGACCCACTGCTTCGTTTCTTCATTGGAATAGACTGCATGCAATTGCCAAACTGGGCAACGCGCTGGGTCACCTGCATCAGTGCGGCGCACTCGCGCTGGATCAGTTGGCATGGTACGAATGGATTTAATTACTTCATCCGGTTGCTGACGCATGCTGATAGTGTTGCCGTAAGACTTAGACATTTTCTGACCATCGATGCCTGGCATACGGGATGCTGAAGTTAATAATGCCTGGGGCTCAGGAAGAATAATTTTTCGAGAACCCTCCAAAAAACCAAACAATCTTTCACGATCCGCCATCGATAGACTTTGGGCTTCTTGCAATAAAGCTTTTGCTTGTTCAAGCGCCTCATCATCACCGCGCTCCTGAAAGGCCACGCGTAACTCTGCATACATCTTGGCACGCTTACTACCCAACTTCTTTACTGCTTCCAGGGCTTTTTCTTCGAAGCCAGGTTCGCGACCGTATAGATAATTAAAACGACGGGCAACTTCGCGAGTCATTTCTACATGCGGAACCTGGTCTTCTCCAACAGGTACATGTTGCGCACGATAAATCAGGATATCGGCAGCTTGGAGTAATGGATAGCCCAAGAAACCATAGGTTTGCAAATCTTTTTCTTTTAATTTCTCAATTTGGTCTTTATAGGTTGGCACCCGCTCAAGCCAGCCTAATGGGGTCCCCATTGCCAGCAACAGAAAAAGTTCAGCGTGCTCTGGCACCCTACTCTGAATAAATAAAGTCGCTTGATGAGGGTCTACGCCAGCAGCTAACCAATCAATCACCATATCCCAAACGGATTGTTCGATTACATCAGGGGTTTCATAGTGAGTAGTTAAGGCATGCCAATCAGCTACAAAGAAGAAGCATGGATACTCAGACTGCAAGCGTACCCAATTCTTCAAAACACCGTGGTAATGACCCAGGTGTAAATTACCTGTAGGTCGCATGCCAGAGAGAACGCGTTCAGCAAACATCTTTTTCTTTATTCTTTATGAGGAATACGTTAAACAATCTATTAATGAAACATTGACCAAACTGGTGTCAGATGATCAGGCAGATGCGGCAAGCGCCCTAGATCAATATGACTTTCGTCTGGATCATGAAAATCAGATCCGCGTGAAGCCATGAAACCATATTGCTGGGCAATTTTGCCGTAGCTCAGATACTGAGCAGGACTATGACTTCCAGTAATCACCTCAATCGCTAGGCCACCAATATCTTTGAAATGCTTATACAACTCATCCATCTGCATGGCGTTCAGTTTGTATCTGCCAGGGTGTGCAATCACCGCCACACCTCCAGCCGCTTTAATCCAAGCGACGGCATCATCCAAGCTTGCCCACAGATGCGGTACATAACCCGGTTTATCTTCGACTAAATAATTTTTGAAGACCTGCTCTGTATCGCGACAAACGCCCTGCTCCACCAAAAAACGGGCAAAGTGTGTTCTGGAAATGAGGTCATGATTGCCAGCGAAATGCAAAGCACCTTCATAGGCACCAGGAATGCCAACCTTGAGTAATTGTTCTGCCATCAATTTGGCACGATTAGCGCGACCCTCGCGGGTGCGACGCAAGCCTTCTAAAATTCCGCTATGGGCAGCATCAATACCAAGCCCAACAATATGAATGGTTTGACCCATCCAGGTAACTGAAATCTCTACCCCACCCAAATAATCTAAGCCCAAAGTCATGGCTGCAGCACGCGCACGTGCTTGCCCACCAAGCTCATCATGGTCTGTTAGAGCCCATAAATGCACACCATTAGCGTGTGCCCGCTCGGCAAGTGCTTCAGGCGTTAAAGTTCCGTCAGAAACGACTGAATGGCTGTGCAAATCGGCATTTAAGGTAGAAACGCTGGTCATGGCGCTATTTTAGGTCAAGCTGGTGTCAATGATGCGGCGCGGTGCATCTAAGTAGTCCCTGGACTGCATTTCGATCAAACGGGAGACGGTTCTCGAGAATTCCCCCGTAATCTGACCTTCTGTATACAAATCCGTAACCGGAACCTCAGCAGAGATGATGAGCTTAATCTTATGGTCATATAAAACATCGATTAGCCAAATAAAGCGGCGTGCTTCATTGGTCATTCTGGGTGGCATATAAGGCACCCCCGACAGGAACACCGTATGAAACTGATTGGCAATTTCAAGATAGTCATTTTGAGAACGGGGGCCACAACACAAGGTCTGAAAATCAAACCACACCACACCATCCACCATATGCAGGGGTCTTAATTGTCGCGACTCAATATATAAAATCGGGCAAGCATTCTCTGGTTGATTACCAGTGAGCGCCTGAAACATCTGCTTGAGCGAAGCATACGTTGCTTCATTTAAGGGTGTCAAATACGCATTAACTTGAGCCATCTGTAGACGCCGATAGTCACTGCCAGCATCGACGTTCATCACATCCAATTGTGATTCAAGCAACTTAATCGCCGGAATCAGTCGATCACGATGCAAGCCATTGGGATACAGTTGATCTGGGCGATAGTTTGATGTCATGACAAATTGCACGCGGTCTGCAAACAATGCTGTCAGAAGACGGTACAAAATCATCGCATCGGCAATATCGTTGATATGAAATTCATCAAAACAAATCAACCGATAGCGCTTAGAGATGCGCATGGCTAATTCATCCAAAGGATCAGCTAAGCCAGATAATTCGTGTAATTCGCGATGTACCTCACGCATGAATTCATGAAAATGAATCCGAATTTTTTTCTCTAAAGGCGATGCGGTATAGAAACAATCCATTAAAAAAGATTTTCCGCGACCGACGCCACCCCAGAGATAAATCCCACGAGGCAATTTAGGTTTGAATAATTTCTTTTTTAGGCCATTGCTGCGAATTTCTTTATAAGCAATCCACTCATCTTCGCAGCGCTGCAAGCGTTCCATAGCACGCAGCTGCGCGGGATCGCTGTGATACCCGCGCGCCTTTAACTCTTGATGGTAATACTCTAAGGCTTTCAATTACATGTTTAATGCACGTTGATCTGCCGCTAATGCAGCCTCGCGCATCACTTCTGACAGGCTTGGATGTGGGTGACAGATACGTGCAAGATCTTCGGAGGCAGCTTTAAATTCCATCGCTACAGCAGCTTCAGCAATGAGATCAGAAGCATTAGCACCGATGATGTGTACACCGAGAACCTCATCGGTCTTCGCATCAGCTAGCACTTTCACAAAACCATCTGTGCGACCCATGCCCAGTGCACGACCATTGGCAGCGAATGGGAACTGACCTACTTTGAAAGTAATGCCAGCCTCTTTTAGCTGTTGTTCTGTTTTACCTACCCAGGCAATTTCTGGATCGGTATAGATCACCCAGGGAATACAGTTGTAATCGATATGGGGTTTTTGACCAGCAATAATTTCTGCCACCAACACACCTTCATCTTCGGCTTTATGAGCAAGCATGGGTCCGCGTACTACGTCGCCTACCGCATAGACACCAGGTGCTGCAGTGGCACAGGTATGGTCGTCAATCGGAATAAAGCCACGCTCATCTACTTTGAGACCAATCTTATCTAGACTTAACTTGTCTGTATTGGGTACGCGACCCACTGAAACGATTAAACGATCGCATTCCAATTTGGCTGCTTTGCCAGCGCTATCGGTGTAGTTCACTACCACCCCTTTTTTATCAGCCTTTACTTCGCCGATCTTTACCCCAGTCAGAATGTTCAAACCTTGCTTCGTAAATAGTTTCTGGGCTTCTTTAGCGATACCAAGATCACAAGCACCCAAGAACGAAGGCATGGCCTCCAAAATAGTTACCTCGGATCCAAGACGACGCCAAACTGAACCTAACTCTAAACCAATCACGCCAGCACCAATGACACCCAATTTTTTAGGGGTGACATCAAACTTCAATGCACCTTCGTTATCACAAATGAGGACATTATCTACGGCAATACCTGGCAAATGACGTGCCTTGGAGCCAGTAGCAATAATGACATTTTGAGCGCTCACCGTTTCTTTGTCTTTGCCATCGATCTTGATTTGATAGCCATCAGCAGATTTCCCTTCAAAAGACGCATGGCCTTTGAGCAAAGTAATCTTGTTCTTACGAAACAGATACTGAATACCACCCGTCATTTTTGTGACGATGTCATCTTTACGAGAAATCATCTTCTTGGAATCAATGCTGACAGTGCCTACTTTGATGCCATGATCCGCAGCATGATGGCTAATTTTTTCAAACTCTTCGGAAGAAGCCAGCAAAGCCTTGGAAGGAATGCAGCCGACGTTCAAACAAGTTCCGCCTAAGCGTGGCTCACCTTTTGGATCGTCATAGCTTAATGATTCAGCACAGGCGACCTTAAAACCCAGTTGGGCTGCCCGAATTGCGGCAATGTAGCCGCCCGGACCACCGCCGATAACCACTACATCAAATGATTGACTCATGATGTCCCCTTTTACAAATCAAGCAGGAGACGTGAAGGATCTTCTAAAGCTTCCTTCATGGCAACCAAACCAAGCACGGCCTCACGACCGTCAATAATGCGGTGATCGTATGACAAAGCGAGATAGTTAATCGGACGAATCACAATTTGACCATCTTCAACTACTGCGCGCTCTTTAGTGGCATGGATGCCTAAGATGGCAGACTGGGGTGGGTTGATGATGGGAGTTGAAAGCATTGAACCAAATACACCACCATTGGAAATCGAAAAAGTGCCACCAGTCAACTCTTCAATCGACAACTTGCCATCACGGGCTTTCGCACCAAATTCTGCAATTTTCTTCTCGATATCGGCCAAGTTCATTTGGTCTACATCACGCAAGATAGGAACCACTAAGCCACGTGGTGAGCTGACTGCAATACCAATATCAAAGTAACCGTGATAAACAATATCGTTGCCATCAACAGAAGCATTTAAGAGTGGAAATTTCTTCAAAGCATGGGTAGCTGCCTTAACAAAGAAAGACATAAAGCCTAACTTAACGCCGTGGACCTTTTCAAACTGGTCTTTGTACTTGTTACGCATGGCAATCACTGGTGCCATATTGACTTCATTAAAGGTAGTCAAGATGGCATTTTGAGCTTGAGACTCCAGGAGGCGTTCAGCGATACGGGCACGCAAACGACTCATAGGAACACGCTCTTCTGGGCGATCACCCATTGGCATTGGTGCGCTTGGTAGTGCCGCAGACTTAGTGCCACCCGCTACTGTACCAATCACATCACCCTTGGTAATACGGCCATCACGACCAGAACCAGGTACTTGACCAGCACTTAAATTATTTTCCGCCATCAATTTAGCGGCAGAAGGAGCTGCTGCAGCGCCAGTAGATTTGGCGAGAGCTTTAGCAGGTGAGACGGTAGGTGCAGCGGCAGGTGCTGCTACCGGAATTGGGGCGGCGGCTGGTTTCGCTGTTGCAACCGCAGTGCTATCGATCTTCGCAATCAATTGTTCAGCAAGCACAGTGCCACCATCAGCAACTAGGATTTCAGTCAATACGCCTGCAGAAGGTGCAGGCACTTCTAACACCACTTTGTCTGTTTCAATTTCAATCAAGATCTCATCTTGACCGACGGCATCGCCAACTTTCTTTTTCCACTGCAACAAAGTTGCTTCTGCTACTGACTCGGAGAGCTGGGGAACTTTAACTTCAAATATAGCCATGATTAATCCTATCTAATGTATTTGGTGTGAGTTATGTCAACGATTATTTCGTGACCACATAACCCTTTAGTTTGGTAAAAGCCGTGTTCAAAAGAGACTTTTGTTGTTCTTGATGGAGATGCGCGTAGCCACAAGCTGGCGATGCTGATGCAGGACGTCCCGCATAAGCCAACTTCATACCCTCAGACATGTTCTCCAATAAGTTGTGTTGAATAAAGAACCATGCGCCTTGGTTTTGCGGCTCATCTTGACACCACACTACCTCTTCGAGTTTTGGATACTTCTTCAATTCTGTCGCAATGGCTTTATGCGGAAATGGATATAACTGCTCCAAACGAATAATCGCAACATTACTCAACTTCTTCTCAGTGCGCATTTTAGCCAAGTCGAAATAAACTTTGCCAGAACAAACTACTAAACGGGTCACTTCCTTAGCATCGATAGCATCATCACGCTCGGAGATCACTGTTTGAAATCCACCTTTAGTGAACTCACTTAATGGTGATGCCGCTTCTTTATTGCGCAACAAGGATTTGGGCGTCATCAAGATCAAGGGCTTGCGGAACTGACGAATCATTTGACGACGCAATACGTGGAAGATCTGTGATGCAGTAGTGGGTTGAACCACTTGCATATTAGTATCAGCACATAACTGCATAAAGCGCTCTAGGCGTGCCGATGAATGCTCAGGGCCTTGGCCTTCGTAACCATGAGGCAACATCATCACGAGACCGTTAGCACGACCCCACTTCACTTCACCGGATGCGATGAACTGATCAATCACTACTTGAGCGCCGTTAGCAAAGTCGCCAAACTGCGCCTCCCAAATAGTCAAAGTGTTTGGTTCGGCAGCGGCATAGCCGTACTCAAAACCGAGCACAGCCTCTTCCGATAAGATCGAATCAATCACTAAGAATGGTGCTTGATCTTTAGTAATGTGCTGGAGTGCGATGTAAGTACCGGTATCCCACTTCTCACGATTTTGGTTATGCAAGACGGCGTGACGGTGTGTAAAGGTGCCGCGACCGCTATCCTCGCCAGACAAGCGCACTGGGTAGCCACTTGCTACCAAGGATGCGAAAGCCATATGCTCGCCCATGCCCCAGTCAACATTGACTTCACCACGACCCATGGCAGCGCGATCTCGGTAAACCTTCTCAACCAATGGATGGGCTTTAAAGTCTTCTGGAATGGTCGAGATTTTCTCTGCTAAACGCTTCCACTCAGTGAGCGGAATAGCAGTATCTGCTTCATCGGTCCATTTCTTATTCAAGAACGGCGCCCAATCCACTGCAAACTTGCCTTTAAAGTTACTCAATACCGGATCGGAAGTTTGTTTACCTTGATCCATCGCAGCGCGATACTCTTTGACCATCAAATCACCAGTACCA
>CAIMXN010000143.1 GCA_903845455.1 uncultured beta proteobacterium
AAATAACTGATCGGTATATCGCTTGACATACCAGCCATAGAGTTTTGGCAGAAATTTAAACAATGGTAATGCAATAGCCATGATAGTGGCCAGGGTGGCTAATAGACGGAGGATATAGCTCGTCATCCAAAATGGTAAATACTTATTAAGAAATGACGGCCCATTTTTATAATAGTCACGAGCGATACTAGACATCGGGTAGCCAGAATCAAATTGCGTAGGAAAAGTACCTGCTGTATTAAAAGGTCCAAAACCTCCATGTACCTCCTCTAATGCTTGGGCAAGGAGATAGATTATTTGTGGGTGTAAATCCTGCCGAACCAATATTGAACTACTCGCTGCAATAATATGGACATCATGAGGTGGAATATTCTTTTCAAAATCGATAATCCCCGCAGGCAAGACTAAATGCCTCAGTTGAGGGAAGATTTTAGTGAGTGCTTCTGCCCTTGGAAAATTCAGCACACGAATACTAGGATCTCGTAACAGATCCTGTACTGAGGGGAGAGTGAATGCCCCTGAGGTCAATATTGCATCGACCTTTCCTTTTCGCAAAGCTTGAATAGCTGACTCTCCAGAGAGCACTAAATCCTCTGGAGGGGTATTAACCCCTAAATGAAGAGCCTGTGCAAGTTTATATCTTCCAGTAGTTTCAGCGCCAACTGCAATACGCTTGCCCTTGAGTGCATCAAGGTCAACCCACTCTTTTGTTGACCGGTAAAAAATCCAATAGGGAAGATAAGTGACCTCCCCAAGCGACAATAGATTCTTGGCTTGCGAGCCATCAGCGATACCATCAGTAGCGAATCCTAATTGATATTTCAATTTGGGATCGCTGAGCCGCTCAATATTCTCTCCCGTGCCTGCAGAGTTATGAATTTCTAAAGTGACACCTGAGCGAGCCAAAATAGTTTGATACTGTTTGGCAAAAGATTCATTGCTACCGTTTTTAATGCCAACGGAAGCTAAGATTTCTTTGGGCGGAGTTGGTAAGTAGTAATCTAGAACAGTCCACGTCAAAAGTAGTATGGTCACTAATCCAACCAAACCAATCATAAGGTAACTACGGAGCTTCTTGAACATCGTTACTTCCTAGATGGCTAGTGAAATAATTGATTGGGGGTTTTAGCAGGGTGATAGTTGATTCGAGTGGCAATAGGAATAGTTAATTACTACTTCCTATTTGCCCCATAAGTTTTACTCAAGTAATCCACAATGACCGGGATATCTTCATCAGCAATAGGTGCATTAAATACTTTCTTCATTCTAATAACTTGAGCATTCCAATAACCAATGCCTGTAGTTGGCGGCTGATACTCTGTGTATTCCACAGAGTGACAAGTGGAGCATTGTTGCACTGTCAGCAAATATCCTGGCAAATCAGAGGGGCGATACTGCATTGTCTGCGCAGGCAATTCAATTGTTTTTGCTTGAGCCATTTGAGCAATGAATAACAGCGAGAGAAGTGTAATTTTTTTCATATTCTTCCCTTTAAACTGCAGTGACTTTAACAGTCTCGACAATATTCCGCATATAACCAGGAGGCATCCATTTTGCCGTCATGGGCTGCATCTCACCAGCATGGTTAAATGCCCTAACTCTTAAATCTAATATGCCCTTTTGCTTTGGCGTAAATTCAGTTCGCCACTCTCTAAATGAAAACCGGCCGAGATCTTGACCTAATCTTGCCTCGAGCCAATTCTGACCATTATCTTGCGAGAACAATACTTTCTTAATTCCATAGCCCGCATCAAAGGCAATGCCTCTGGCCTGCACAGACTTACCAACAGTCACAATACTGCTATTGGTAAAGTTAGTAATAAAAGAGCGAATCGTGAACTTATTAATCGGAATTGTTTTTGATGGAGCAGTGCCTGGCTCTACACAGTTACAGTCGTTATCTGGAATGCGGTATGCCGGATTCATCCAGTAGCCGTTATAGACATCATCAATGACATTAATTTCGCTTAAGTGTTTAACCCAGTAAGTGCCATAGTAGCCAGGAACAACTAATTTAATGGGATATCCATTTAAGAATGGGATATCTGTACCATTCATCTGATACGCAACCATGACATCGCCATCCATAGCATGGTCAATATCTAAGCTCTTCACAAAATCCGAATCCTTAGAAAGGACTAGCGGATCATCCAGACCATTAAATGTTACTTGCTTAGCACTGCGGCCCGGATTTGTCGCCTGTAAAATATCTTTTAAAGCCACCCCAACCCAAGCAGCATTACCCATAGCGCCATTAGCCAATTGTCCACCATTAACACGGGGTTCAAATAATCCTCGACTATTTCCTGAGCACTGATTTACAGCAACAATGCGCTGAGAAGGAAAATTTTTCTTAAGATCTGACAAAGAAATCTCTAATGGCTTTCCAACATTACCCCCAACTTTTAATCTATAGGTGCTAGGGTCAATCGATGTTGGAATGCCAGCCATGTGATAACGCACAAAGAACTCATCATTGGGCGTAATGACATGATTATCGTAATAATTAAATGGAGTCTCTAATTGCGGCGGACGAGTAGTCAGCACAATCATGGGCTTTTTTTCCGGAAATGCTAGCAACTCACGCTCACCATAGGCCATTGGCAAATTGATTTTTTCTGCACCCATCGCCCATAAGGGCAAAATGGAACTAGCCCCGCCAGCCAAAGTCGCTGTGATGACTTTGCGTCTATTCAAAAAATTCTTTGAATTCATAAATGTCTCCTCCGCCAATAACTATCTAGGCATCATTTGATCTAAATCAATATAGTCTATAAAGATAGTGCGGATGGGTAGTAGATACCCTCATATGATAGAAAAATACTCATTGAAACCGTCTTTAATCACTCTGCAATGATTTTTGCGACCGCTAGATTGTCAAACATTACCTGAATGACCGCCCATTAAATCGATGCAGACATACGCCTGTGACTAGACCTGCAAGGTGAATTGATT
>CAIMXN010000144.1 GCA_903845455.1 uncultured beta proteobacterium
AAGGCTACAATGCCAGTATGAGTGAGCAAACCCCTCCTTCCTCCAGCGATTTATCGGTTGACGAGCTGTCGACAGTAATTCAGCGCATCGCTGATAAGGTCCAACTCATTTCCGAGGAAGTGAAGAACCTTAACCAAAATCGCCTTCAACTGGAAGGTAAGATTGAGGATGCGCAAAAACGGATTCAACATATTTTGAGTCGACTACCAGAACAGAATGATGGTCGCCAATTAAATTTACTTGGCGAGGCAACTCCCCCAACTTCCTTAGAGGACGACAATGAGCCAACGACGCATTGAAGTAACTCTTGCTGGCCAAAAAATTGCGCTAGCCACCAGTGCCGAACATGAGCCACTGCTTCGTGCCGCCTGCACATTAGTGGATGAACAAATTCAGCTGGCGATTAATGGTGGTAACCGGAGTATTGAGCGAGCAAGCATGATGGCAGCCCTCAAAATTGCTGGCGATCTTATTACCTTAAAAAATGCCACTCCCGATACCAATACACAAAGTATTTCTTCTGGCATTAACTCAGAAGAAATGATTCGCCTGCAAAGCGAAATTCGATCCTTAGAAGATCAAGTAGACGCTTTGATGCAAACCCTTTCCCTGCCTGGTTCGCCAAGGCCAATAGTTCCTTGAACCGATGCGCAAGCATCCGGAACGATCTTTACATTGTGGGCGTGAGCGTTTCGAAACTTCACAGTGTCAGCCTCGAGCTGTTCACTCCCTGAACTTCTTAATGCACCCGAAACAAAGTAGCCGTTCCACCTTGAACCTTAGGGTTCGGGATGACGGCCTAGCGGCTAAGGCGGGGAATTCATGTCAATAAGTGACATTGTCATGCTGATGTTTTGTGGGAGCATCTCTGGCTTTCTAGCGGGGCTCCTTGGCATTGGCGGTGGCATGATTTTGGTGCCCTTCATGATTTTGGTTTTTAATCATTTGGGCTTTAGTCAAGAGATCATTGTTCATATGGCTATTGCCACGGGCATGGCCACCATTCTATTTACAACCTCATCTGCCATCTGGGCTCATCATAAACATAGCTCGATTGATTGGAAACTAGTAGTCGCCTTAAGTCCCGGGATGGTGATCGGTGGCTTGATAGGTGGCAGCGAACTTTTCGAGGCGGTCAAAACATCTTGGCTCTCGCTTTTCTTTGCCATCTTTATTGTGTATACCTCGATTCAAATGCTGATCAATAAGAAACCAAAATCCGGTAGAGACTTGCCAGGCCCTATTGGTCTATTTTCATTTGGTGCATTTGCTGGAGTCTTATCCAGTCTAGTTGGCGCTGGTGGCGCCTTTATCACTGTACCTTTCATGCTTTGGTGCAATGTGAAGCCGCATATTGCTATGGCGAGCTCTTCTGGTCTAGGTTTCCCAATCGCAGCGGCATCAACCCTTGGATATATGTATGGTAGTTGGGGCAACCCGAACTTACCAGCAGGCTCCATGGGCTTTGTTTATTTGCCGGCCGTGGCTTATATTGTGGTGGTGAGTATTTTTACCGCACCCCTTGGTGCTAAGTTAGCGAGAAAACTGAATGTCTCCCAACTCAAAAGAGTTTTCGGCATCCTGTTATTTTTCCTTGCAGCCTTCATGTTTAATGAAAGTCGCAAAGCATTTGGTTTTTAACTAGTGTATTGCTGACGCAAAATATTCTTTTGCACTTTACCCATCGCATTACGCGGCAGATCAGCAACAATTTCTAAGCGCTTGGGTATTTTGAAGTTTGCAATTTGTGTTTTCAAGGTCGCAATCATCGCTTGCGGATCCAATGTAACTCCCGCTTTAGGCACTACTACTGCCATCACCGCTTCACCAAAATCTGGATGCGGAATACCAATTACTGCGCTCTCTTCGACACCATCCATGTCGTCAATAAAGCTCTCGATTTCTTTTGGATACACGTTATAGCCACCAGAAATAATAAGATCTTTACTGCGACCGACGATGCACAAGTAATCTTTAGGCGCATTGCCGCCGTTCGCAGCCCCACCCCAGCGACCGACGTCACCTGTTTTGAACCAGCCGTCTTTAGTAAATTCTTCGGCGGTCTTCTCTGGCATACGCCAGTAGCCCGGAAATACATTGGGACCTTTGACTTGAATGTTGCCAATCTCATTAACACCACAAAGCTTATTGTCATCGCCTATGACACGTACTTTCACACCAGGCAATGGCAGACCAACAGAACCGCCTACGCGACTACCTTTATAGGGATTAGAAACCAGCATCACCGTCTCGCTCATACCATAGCGCTCCAGAATCGGTTGACCAATCACTGCCTTAAAGGCGTTAAAGGTTTCAGTCAACAGTGGTGCTGAACCTGAAACAAACAAGCGCATATTGCGTGCGACTTGCTTAGTAAAGCCTTTATCAGCTAACAGGCGGACATAGAAGGTAGGCACACCCATCATCACAGTCGAGTTCGGCATATGGTGAATAAGTTGCGCAGTATCTAAACGGGGTAACCAAATCATTTTGCTGCCATTAATCAATGCACCATGCGCAGCGACAAACAAACCGTGGACGTGAAAAATAGGCAAAGCATGCAATAAGACGTCATCTTTTTTCCAGCCCCAGAACTTTTGTAAAACTTGCGCATTGCTGCCTAAGTTTTTATGGGTCAACATCGCACCTTTACTACGGCCAGTCGTACCGGAGGTATAGAGAATCGCAGCGAGATCATCATCTTTTGTCGCGACAGTCTTGAACTGATCGCTTTGAACTGCAGAGCGCTCCAACAAACTGCCGGTCCGATCTTCATCTAGGGTGAGGACATGCTTCGTACCCGCCTTAAATGCTACTTGAGATACCCAAGAGAAGTTCTTACTGCTACAAACTACCAAAGCAGGCTCAGCATTCTCAATGAAGTACTGCATTTCTGCTGCTTGGTAAGCAGTATTCAGAGGAAGGTACACATAGCCAGCACGAATGGTAGCAAGATATAAAAATAAGGCCTCGGGGGATTTCTCGACCTGAACGGCAATGCGCGAACCTTTTGGAAGTTTTAAATTCTTCAAAAGATTGGCCATCATAGCCGTAGCCCGCTCCACATCACTCCAGGAATAATACAAACCATCTTGCGTTTCAATCGCGCAAGCTTTTTTACCTTTTGGAAAACCTTTTTCCAATACTGAATACAAATTCATGAAAACTTTCCTTGATTTCTTAAACTAAAGGCGCGCCCATTACCCAGTTGGATAATCCAGTCGCAATCTCAGGGAATACGCAAAGCAATACCACTGAGAGAAGCATGATGACAACAAAAGGCATAACACCCCAAATGATTTCACGCAAAGTGATATCGGGAGCAATATTTTTAATCACAAAAATATTGAGCCCAACAGGGGGATGGATTAATCCAGTCTCCATCACAATCGTCATGACTACGCCAAACCAAATCAGGTCAAATCCTGCAGCACGCAAAGGAGGCAAGAAGATCGGGGAAGTCATCAAAATAATGGATACGGGTGGCAGAAAGAAACCCAAGACAATCACCATGAATAAGATTGCGGCAAGCAAGACCCAACGCGAAGTACCTAAATCAACGATCGCTTGGGCGGCTGTTTGACTCAAGTGCAGGTAACTCATCACATTAGCAAAGAGAAGCGACATACCAATAATGAACATCAACATGGCCGATTCACGAATAGTGACATCTAAGAGCGGATATAAATCCTTGAAACGCCACATCCTGTAAATAACTGCAATCAGCAAGAAGGCAAAGACAGCACCTAAGCCAGCCGTTTCAGCGGGAGTTGCATATCCGCCGTAGAGCGCAACCATCACACCAATCAACAGCACTAAGAATGGCAGCACTCTTGGTAAGGAGCTCATCTTTTGCTGCATGGTGTAGTTCTGGCGATCCAAAATAGGATTCGGAACTGCATTCACGCTATAAGCTTCATGGGCACTTGCATACTCTTTACGGAAGCGATAAATGGTGTAAGCAGAGAAGAAAACCACCAGCATGATGCCAGGGCCAATCGCGGCTAGAAACAATCTACCTAATGATTGTTCTGCGGCAACTGAGTACAAAATCATCGTAATCGAGGGGGGCAACAAAATACCCAGCGTGCCACCCGCAGCAATAATGCCTGCTGCAAACCCAGGGGAGTAACCACGCTTGCGCATTTCTGGAATGCCAGCACTGCCAATAGCAGAGCAAGTTGCAGGACTCGAGCCAGCCATCGCTGCAAATAATGCACAAGCAAAGACGTTGGCAACACCCAAACCACCAGGAACCTTACCCATCCATACATGCAAAGCATCGTATAAATCTTTACCAGCACGGGAACGACCAATCGCCGCACCCTTCAGAATAAATAATGGGATAGACATTAAGGTAATACTCGACATCTCTTCATATACATTTTGAGCAATCGTATCCAAAGAGGATGCCGGCATAAAGAAATACATAAAAATGACTGCCACAATGCCCAGAGCAAAAGCAATGGAAATTCCGGAGAACATAATGAGTAGAGTAACTACTGCAAATAAAATTCCGATAGTTAAAATAGACATGCTTAATGACCCCCTCTAATGGCATCAGGGGCTACTTGCTTTCTGACAAAAATCTGAATAAATAATTGAATGGTCAGTAAAACCATCCCAGTAAACATCATTGAATATGGAACCCACAATGAAGGAGCCCAAGTGGAATTGGTTACCTGACCATCAACCCATGCTTCTACAAGTAAATCCCATGTCTTGGTTGCAAAGAAAGCAAAGAAGAGGCAGGAGATGATGTCAATCACGACCCCACGAACGCGATTTACAGGGTGAGGCAGCAAACCTTCAATTGCTGAAATACCGATGTGGCCACGCTTTTCTTGCACATAAGAACTGCACATGAAAGTGACACCCACTAAGCAAAATAAAGCAGCTTCATCTTGCCAGTCATTTGCTGCATGAAATAAACCTCGTGACATCACGCTGTAGCTCAAAATCAATGCTGCCGCCATCAGCGCAATGGACCCAAGAATCACTAAGCATTTATTCAGCGCCGACATCAATTTATCGGCAGCCATCAGAAGGGCCAGCATTTTATGAAATCTTCTCAGCTGAACGCATCATGGCAGCACAAGTTTCATTACGGTCTGAAAACTCTTTCCAAGCTGAAGGCTTAGCAACTGCCTTCCACTTATCTACTACCGATGCATCCATTTCAAATACTTTATTACCAGCTCTAGCAAAGGCAATCGCTGCGTCAATGTCATCTAACTTAGCTTGCTCCATGCCAAATTTTTCCATATCCACACCTACCGCCATAATAATGTCGCGCTGATTAGCCGGTAAAGCATCAAAGACCATCTTGGACATCATCAAAGGCTCCAACATAAACCAGTAGGATTTATTTTTAGCAGAGGTGAAGTTCTTCGTTAACTCAGCCAACTTGAATGACATCAAACTAGCAGAAGAGGTATAGGCTGCTTCTAATGAACCTGTCTGAACCGCTTGATAGATTTCATTCGAAGGAATCGATGTCATCACTGAGCCGCCAGCAGCTTTTAACATGGCATCGAACTCACGACTGCCCCCGCGCACCTTAACGCCCTTAATGTCATCTGGCACAACAATCGGGCCTGAACGAGTAGCTACGCCACCTGCCTGCCATACCCAACTCACGATCACGATACCCTTAGACTCCATGACCTTGTTCAGGATTTTGCCGACTTCAGCATTCTTCCATTTGGCGCCCTGCTCATAGCTAGTAACCAATGCTGGCATCAGGCCAATATTGGCTTCCACAACCTCACCACCAGCATAAGGCATTGGATAGAAACTCAAATCAAGAGCGCCTTTACGTAAAGCGCTAAATTGAGCGTTAGTCTTCATTAGGGAAGACTGAGGGTACACATCAAACTTCAATGCACCTTTCGTTTTTTTAGTAACTTCTTCTGCAAATTTCTTGCACAGACGATCACGAAAGTCGGTACCACTAGGAAATTGATGGGAGATCTTTAGACTTTTACCGCTATCTTGAGCCCAAGTCGGTAAGTTATAACTCGCTAAAGATGCACCTGCTGCGCCCAACATTAGTTGACGACGTAACTGACTAATTTCTTTTGAATCTGTCATTTCAATCTCCTGATTAAATATTTCTTTTTATTCATTTCAGCCACTTAGGCATCGTCAGTTTTATATTACCCGACTTATTTATGTCATATTCTAAAGCGATTGTTACTAAACCATCGTTAAGAGCGTCCCCACGCTGAAATTTCGATATTAAGGCTGCATTAAGCGCCCTACAGCCTTGGAATACACAATTTCTCCATTAGCAAAGCGCTCATGATTCTCTTCAACACTGCCTAAATCG
>CAIMXN010000145.1 GCA_903845455.1 uncultured beta proteobacterium
CAGTGCCACACTTGACGATCGCCGCAGAGACCTCCTTTAGGTCATCAATGCAGGCGCGCGCCTGAAAACTGTCTTCTAATCGCGGGTCGCGGCATACGGCACACCAACCCTGCGCCTCATTAAACAGGGGAGGGGCAACCCCGGGAGTCTATTAAGAGCGACTCCAAGCTCCACGATTCAAACCTGACTTCAGGTTGGTTTCGGGCCAATAAATTGGCTAGAGCGTTGATTATACGGCACAAGTTGAATGACAATGGGGTATTGTTGAGTCCCTCGCCGAAGAGGCGAGAGAGATAAACCATGAAACCCGAACCCCTTCCTAAGACCTTAAACCCTAAATCTGCTACTCCTGCAGTAGTTCTTTTGCAGACGATTGGTCCAGAAGAGGCTGGTCAGCGCTTAGATAACTATTTATTGCGTTGGGCAAAGGGCGTCCCTAAGAGCCATGTTTACCGAATTATTCGTTCTGGCGAAGTTCGTGTGAACAAGAAGCGCGCCGAACCAACTACCCGCTTAATTGAGGGGGATATCGTGAGGGTGCCACCTGTTCGCTTGGCTGAACCTGCTCAGATGGCTGCAGTCAATAGCGCCCACACTAAATCCCGTGCCAAGGGTTACTCAGACAAAATGCCTATCCTTTTTGAGGATGAAGCGCTCTTGATTGTGAATAAGCCATCCGGATTAGCCGTCCATGGTGGCTCTGGAATTGCCTTGGGTGTGATCGAGACATTGCGGATTACCCGTCCAGAATTACATTTCCTAGAATTGGTACATCGTCTGGATCGAGATACATCAGGTGTTTTATTGTTGGCCAAGAAACGCAGTGCTTTAGTTGAATTGCATCGCCAAATTCGGGAGGGTCAGACGGATAAGCGCTACTACTTGCTAGCGCATGGCGAGATCGAGCAGGGTGCAGGGGTCATGCAATTGAAATTTCCGCTACATAAGTACTTATTGGCAAATGGTGAACGCCGAGTTCGAGTTGATCCCGATGGTTTGCCTAGCCATACCGCACTGCGTGTGATTAAAGGAATGAAACGTGAAGATGTCGCCATTACCTTGGCCGAAGCGCAACTAAAAACGGGACGCACTCATCAGATTCGAGTGCATTTGCAAAAGCTAGGGCATTCAATTTTGGGTGATGATAAATATGGTTTTGAGGATCAAGATAAATCGATTAAGTCCAAAAGACTCTATCTACATGCCCACTTGGCAGGATTTACGCATCCCCGTACTGGTGAGAAAATGCGGATTGAATCCCCACTGCCTGCGGAGTTTGCGGCGATGATAAAAACCTTTGAAGTTCAAAGCACTGACTAAAAAATTACTTAAGTAGAGATGATCGAAACAACGAAGCTCGATAGACGGTATGACCTGGTGGTGTGGGATTGGGATGGCACCATCATGGATTCCACGCCAACGATCGTGCACTGCATTCAGCAAGCTTGTCGGGACTTGGGTTTTAAAGAGCCGGACGATTCTTTAGCAAGTTCAGTAATCGGTCTTGGCATTCATGACTCCTTACGCAGAGCAGTGCCTTGGATTGAGCCAGTTCACTTTCCCAGTTTGACAGAGCGCTTTCGCTATCACTACTTGGCAAAAGATCATGAGCTGCATTTATTTGTCGGCATTCGTGAGTTGTTAGAGAAGTTACGTGCAGATGGTTATCTATTGGGTATTTCTACTGGTAAGTCTCGGGTAGGTTTAAATCGTTCCTTAGAGTTTCATGAGCTTGGACATTTGTTCCATGAAACCCGAACTGCTGATGAGTCTTTCTCCAAACCTCATCCAGGAATGCTGCTAGAGTTATCGGATGCTACGCAAGTGTCAGTACGTCGTATGTTGATGATTGGCGATACAACACATGATTTAGATATGGCTGCAAATGCTGGTGTGGATGCAGTGGCGGTAACTTATGGCGCTCATCCACTAGTTACCTTAAAGGCTTCACCATCATTGGCGCATGTGGATAACGTACAGCAATTAGCTCAATGGCTGAATGATAATTTAACAATGTAGACTTTTGCCTAGATAAAATAGGCGCTTGTAATACCAAGGAAATCATAGAGATGGATCACAATCAAAACGACAATACCAATCAACATTGGGAGCGCCAAGCGCTCGAACATTTGCTATTGGAGAATTTAAAAGAAACTCGCAGGGCCCGTCGCTGGAAAGCAGTGTTTAGAGTTTTGACATTACTCATCATGATTGCCGTAGT
Organism: uncultured beta proteobacterium; assembly: GCA_903845455.1. Taxonomy (GTDB): domain Bacteria; phylum Pseudomonadota; class Gammaproteobacteria; order Burkholderiales; family Burkholderiaceae; genus Polynucleobacter. Next base: position 2,222 of record CAIMXN010000145.1, read on the forward strand.
GTTAGCGGTATTTGATATTCGTTTGCCTGGCCACAGAATGGGTGTAGAAAAACACACTGCCTTAGTGAAGTTGGAGGGAGAAATCTCTTCAAGCTCGATGGCGAATGCATCCGATATCAATGCATCACTGACAGCCGCCTTTGAAAATGAACATAGTGCTGGCGTGGTATTACAAATCAATAGTCCTGGTGGTTCACCTGTCCAAGCCGGCATGATGAATGATGAAATTCATCGTTTACGTAAACTGTATCCAACTAAACCTTTCTATGTGGTAGTGGAGGATATTTGCGCATCGGGTGGCTACTATGTTGCTGTTGCCGCTGATCAAATTTTGGTAGACAAGGCCAGTTTGGTAGGCTCTATTGGCGTGATCATGGAAGGCTTTGGCTTTACCGGTTTGATGGATAAATTGGGTGTCACGCGTCGCATGATTACTGCGGGCTCTAACAAGGGGATGATGGATCCCTTTAGTAAAGAGAATCCGAAGCAAGTGGAGATGATTAAAGGCATGCTCGATGAGATTCACCAACAATTTATTGCCGTTGTAAAAGAAGGGCGCGGCGATCGCTTAAAAGATAACCCTGAATTATTTACAGGTCGTGTCTGGAGTGGTGAGCAGGCCGTCAAGAATGGTTTAGTGGATGGCTATGGTACGGTGGATTCAGTCGCGCGTGATCTTTTTAAAGCACCAGATATTTTGGATTACACCGTAAAAGAAAATTTTGCGGAGCGTGTGGCTAAACGCTTTGGTGCTGAAGCGGGCTCTGCAGCTGGCAAAGCTCTCATTCAAAGTCCTGATTTGAAATAAGGCAAAAAAGCAAAAAAAGATTTACAGAAAAACTAGGCCAGCAAGAGGAATATAGCTGGCCGGTTTTGCAAAAATGCGCAAGCAGCCTCATTGGGGTAGCGCTTGAGCCATTCGCTAATATTCAGAGTGACAATCATTTCGGATGGCAGACTGAGATCCATCCCAAGGCAGAGTTGTGAATGGGGTGCTAAAGAATTTAAGCAGGCCATCAGCATTGCCGTATTGCGATAGGGCGTCTCAATCCAGATTTGAGTTTGTTGTAATTTCTTCGACTCAGCTTCTAGTTGCTTGAGTCGTACGCTACGTTCGTGCATGTCATGTGGCAAATAGCCTTGAAATGCAAAGCGCTGACCATTGAGCCCGCTAGCCATGAGCCCCAGCAGAATAGAGCTAGGGCCAACCAGGGGCTTCACTTTGGCGCCAAGCCGATGAGCTGCCAAGACTAATTCAGCGCCTGGGTCTGCAACTCCTGGCACGCCTGCTTCTGACATCAAGCCAACATCATTCCCAGCGAGCAGTGGTTTTAATAAATCAGCGGGTTTCACTATATCGGCATACTTCGCATTGCGAGCAGCGCCACGCCATTCATTCATTTGCATTTCTTGAATCGTGCAAACCAATGGTGAAACACTATCAACTGCCTTAAGAAAGGCGCGCGCTGTTTTGGCATCTTCTACAATCCAGTGTTTTAGTTTGGCAGTTTGGGAAATGGTTTCGCTTGGTAATACCCAAGGTAATTGATCTTCACGCGCCTGGTCACCCAAAGTATTGGGGACTAAAAAGAGGGTGCCTAGCTTTGAATTCATTAAGTGTTTTCTAAGGTAGATTTCTTTAGTGGTATTACAAAACCCGCATCGCGCAGCAATCCAGTTAAAGCAATTAAAGGTAAGCCAATTAATGCGGTTGGATCATCGCTTTTAATGGCCTCCAACAAGGTAATTCCTAGGCCTTCGGACTTTGCGCTACCAGCACAGTCATAAGGCTCTTCAGCCAAGAGATAGGACTCTAAAATCTCATCAGATAATTTCCGAAAGGTCACTTCAGTAGGAATACTCAAGGTGGTTTCGGTATCCCCTTTCATAACGCACAGCGCAGTATGGAAGGTAACTGTTGTGCCGCGCATTAACTGGAGTTGTGCCATCGCCCTTGCAAAATTACCCGGCTTACCAATCGCCGCTCCACATAAATCGGCAACTTGGTCTGAGCCAATGACCCAAGCATCGGGGTACTCTTTGCTAATAGCGGTTGCTTTTGCTTTAGCCAGTCGCAACGCTAATTCCAGTGTGCTTTCTCCTGGTAAAGGGGCTTCATCTACACTGGGTGAAATCACAGTAAATGGAATCCCCAGACGCTCTAGAAGTTCTCGGCGATACACCGAGGTGGAGGCAAGGATAAGGCTTGGATTGGACGAATTACTCATTGCCACAGGTACTTTCACTAATGCCTTCATTTAGACTGATGTTATGAATCGTAATCAAGTTTTACCTCAAGTTGAACTCTCTGCTGATCTTGGTGCCTTGCGAAAGGTTGATTTTTGCGCACATCAAGCCTATCAAGGCCATGGGTTTTTAAGTATGAATGATCTACCTAGAGTAGCTAGTGAGGCTTCCAAAGTGGGCGAAGGGGATGGTTTTCGTTGGAAGTTAGAGACTCATTTCGAGGCATCACCAGGTTCTGAGCCACGTCAGATCATGAATTTAGAGCTACAAGGGCAAATCCACTTGGTTTGCCAACGTTGTCTGAAGGATTGTTCAGTTGGGCTTATGGAAAAGCGACGTTTTACCCTAGTCGCCTCAGAAGATGAAGCAGATGCCTTTCCTATGGAGGATGACAGACAGGAGCCCTTAGTAGCCACGCAGCAATTTGATGTGCTTGAGACAATGGAAGATGAGATTTTGCTGTCTTTACCCTTGATTCCCAAGCATCCTGAGGGTACTTGCCAGTCACACTCCTCCTCTTTTGGATCAGAAGGGGATGAAACTCAGGTTTCTGAAAAGCCTGAAAATCCCTTTAACATATTGAAAAATATGAAGAAAACTTCTTAAATTAGACCCTGGTTTAGATCTACTTTAAAGTTGACTTTGCCAATAAATCAAGCATTTACGTGCTTTTGTATGATAGAATATCGCCTTGCTTAGGAGTTCAATATGGCCGTCCAACAGAATAAAAAATCACCTTCCAAACGTGGCATGCATCGTGCGCACGACTTTTTGACCGCACCCGCTACGGCTGTTGAAGCCACTACTGGTGAGGCTCATTTGCGCCACCACATTACGCCAAACGGGTACTACCGTGGTCGTAAAGTTGTTAAAACCAAAAACGACTAATTCTTTTAGTCTACAGAGATAGAAGCGGCTCCAGAAAAAGCCGCTTTTTTCTTGGATAAATCCACTTGCAGCATCTAACGATTCTATGAGCGTCACTCTTGCTATCGATGCCATGGGCGGAGATCATGGAGTTATTGTTACCGTCCCAGCTTGCTGTGATTTTCTGGCAAAACACGCTGATGTGAAGATGGCTCTAGTGGGTGATCCAGAGTTGCTTAAGCAAGCCTTAAGTCAATTTCCTAAAGCGCCTATGGAGCGTATTCAAATTATTGCCGCCAGCGAAGTTGTCTTGATGGATGACCCCATCGAGATTGCTTTGCGTCGTAAAAAAGATTCCTCGATGCGCGTGGCCATAGAGCTGGTAAAAGAAGGAAAGGCGGAAGCCATCATCTCTTCTGGTAACACGGGTGCCTTGATGGCGATTTCACGTTACATCTTAAAAACACTAGACGGCGTTGATCGTCCCGCTATTGCTACCGCTATTCCCAATGAGTTGGGGCTGGGCACCACGATGTTGGACTTAGGTGCCAATGCCGATTGTGAGCCTATGCATTTATTGCAATTTGCCCAGATGGCGAATGTGATGGTGCAGGTTATGGATGGCAAACCAAACCCTTCCATTGGCCTTCTTAATATTGGTGAAGAAGTGATTAAGGGTAATGAGGTTGTTAAGCAAGCTGGTGAACTTTTACGTGCCAGTAACTTAAACTTTTATGGCAACGTCGAAGGCAATGATATTTTTAAAGGCACGACAGATATCGTCGTGTGCGATGGCTTTGTTGGCAACGTTGTTTTGAAAGCTAGTGAAGGTTTGGCAAAAATGATGAGCAGTTTAATTCGGCAAGAATTTAATCGTTCTTGGCTGACTAAATTAATGGCAGCCTGCGCAATGGTGCCTTTATTGAGGGTTCGTAAGCGTGTAGACCATCGTCGCTATAACGGTGCTGTATTGTTAGGTTTACGCGGTTGCGTGATCAAGAGCCATGGCTCGGCAGACCGTTTTGGGTTTGGCTTTGCCTTAGATCGTGCGTATGAAGCTGCGAAGAATCGCATGGTAGAGAGAATTGCCAAAGCATTTGTGGCGGAGACTAGGTAATGAGTACTTATGCAAGAGTCGCTGGAACTGGAAGCTATCTTCCAGAATTGCGTTTAACCAATCAAGATTTGGTTGAACGTTTAGCGAAGACAGGCTTGGAAACTAGCGATGAGTGGATTACCACTCGTAGTGGCATTTCTGCGCGTCACTTTGCTGCTGAAAATGAACTCACGAGTGATTTAGCTGTTAAAGCTGCACAAGCTGCTTTAACAAGCGCTGGCATTACTTCCGAAGATTTAGATCTCATTATTCTATCGACATCAACTCCAGACCATTTAGGTAGCTTTCCAAGTACGGCTTGCGTCGTACAAGATAAGTTAGGTGCCCATACCGCTTGTGCAGCATTTGATGTAGCAGCAGTTTGCGCTGGCTTTACTTATGCAATGGCCATTGCCGATGCCTTTATTCGTTCTGGAACGTATAAAAAAGTATTGGTTATTGGTGCTGAAACTTTCTCGCGAATTCTGAATTTTCAAGATCGTGGTACTTGTGTCTTGTTTGGCGATGGTGCAGGCGCAGTGATTTTAGAAGCCTCACAAGAGCCCGGCATTCTGTCAACCGCATTACATGCTGATGGCAGTCAACGCGATATCTTATGTGTCCCTGGACGCGCAGGGCATGGTGAAGTCCATGGTTCTCCTTTTATGACTATGGATGGTCAAGCTGTCTTTAAGTTGGCCGTTAAGGTTTTGGAGCAAGTAGCTCATGAGGCTTTGGAAAAAGCCAATCTCAAGCCAGAGCAAATTGATTGGTTGGTGCCACATCAAGCGAACATTCGCATTATGGAGGGCACCGCTCGTAAGATGGGGATGTCTATGGATAAGGTGATTGTGACGGTTCATGAACATGGCAATACTTCTGCAGCCTCCATTCCCCTAGCTTTGGATACAGGCATTCGCTCTGGTCAAATTCAGCGTGGTCAATATCTCTTGCTAGAGGGTGTTGGCGGTGGTTTTGCTTGGGGTGCTGTTGCTCTAAAGTATTAAGAAATGAATTACCCCCTTAATAACTATTAAAAAAACTTATTTTTATGACATTTGCATTTGTATTTCCAGGCCAAGGTTCCCAATCAGTTGGGATGTTGAACTCTATTGCCAGTCGCCCAGAAGTGCGTGCAACCTTGCAGGAAGCTTCTGAAGTCTTGGGTGAAGATATTGCTAAGTTAATTGCCGATGGACCTGCAGAGGCGCTCTCTCTGACAACCAATACCCAGCCAGTCATGTTGACAGCAGGTGTAGCTTTTTATCGTGCCTGGTTAGTTGCTGGTGGTCCAGTGCCTAAAGTTATGGCTGGTCATAGTTTGGGTGAGTACTCTGCTTTAGTTGCCGCTGGCGTGATTTCTTTCAAGGATGCGGTTCCCTTAGTGCGCTTTCGTGCGGAAGCGATGCAAAGTGCCGTGCCGGTCGGTACAGGCGGCATGGCGGCGATCTTGGGTTTGGATGATGCAAGCGTTATCAAGGTATGTGCTGAAGCTGCTGCTGCTTCAGGTGGCGTTGTTGAGGCCGTGAACTTTAATGCCCCAGGACAAGTTGTGATTGCTGGCTCAAGTGATGCCGTTACTAAAGCATGTGAGTTATTAAAGGCAGCTGGTGCCAAGCGTGCCTTGCCATTGCCTGTATCTGCACCATTTCATTCTTCATTGCTGCAACCCGCTTCAGAAAAACTCAAAGCTTACTTGGCTAATATTGAATTTAAGACGCCAAGTATTTCTGTTATTAATAACGTTGATGTAGCAATGTTAAATGACCCAGTTACCATTAAAGATGCTTTGGTGCGTCAGGCTGCTAAACCAGTGCGTTGGCAAGAGACCATCCAGGCTATGGCTGCGCAGGGCATTACTCAAGTAGTGGAGTGTGGACCAGGGAAAGTATTAGCCGGCTTGACTAAGCGCATCAATGATCAAGTCACTGGTGTGCCAGTATTTGACGAAACCAGTTTGCATGAAGTGTTGGCAAGCTTCAAATAAAGAACAAAGTAACAACGGAAGATAAATATGAATCTCGACTTAAGCGGACAAATTGCCTTGGTTACAGGTGCTTCACGCGGTATTGGTCAGGCGATTGCAGAAGAATTAGTGAAGTGTGGTGCCAAAGTGATTGGCACTGCGACCTCTGCTGAGGGTGCAAAAGCGATTGATGAGCGCTTAAAGCCTTCAGGGGGTAGCGGTTTAGTTTTGAATGTCACCGCTCCCAATGCCTGCGAAGAAATCATCGATCGCATTGTGAAAGAACATGGTGGCATCCATATTTTGATTAATAACGCTGGGATTACACGCGATCAGTTGGCGATGCGTATGAAGGCAGAAGAGTGGACCGATGTGATTGATACCAATTTAAGCGCTGTTTTTCGCTTATCTCAGGCCGTCTTACGGCCTATGATGAAGGCGCGGGCTGGTCGGATTATCAATATCACCTCAATTGTTGGTCATATGGGTAATGCTGGGCAAGCAAATTACGCCGCTGCGAAAGCTGGCGTTTCTGGCATGACACGCGCCTTGGCTCGTGAAATTGGTAGCCGCAACATTACTGTCAATTGTGTGGCCCCAGGCTTTATTGATACCGATATGACACGCGCTTTGAGCGAAGAACAGCAAAATGCTCTAAAAGTAAATATTCCACTGGCAAGGCTCGGTAGTCCGGAAGATGTAGCTCAAGCAGTGGTATTTTTGGCCTCTCCAGCAGCTGGATACATTACGGGGAATACCCTACACGTCAATGGCGGACTCTATTTAGCCTAACTGCAAATCAAGGATTTACTCATTTTTTGGTGGATTTTGGAGATTTACTCCGCCAAGCTGATAAAATCCTTCCATCGTTTTTTTACAACCCCTGGGGGAATTAATGGATAACATCGAACAACGCGTTAAGAAGATCGTCGCAGAGCAATTGGGCGTAGCAGAAGGAGATATCAAGAATGAATC